>CAYTLH010000001.1:0-10578 GCA_964438525.1 uncultured Demequinaceae bacterium
TACGACTCCGGGATCGTCGCGCCGAGGGGATAGGGCTCGCAGACAACTCCTCTCCTGTCAGAATTAATCTGCAAACTATGGCATATGGTGCGTTCAGGAGTAACGCCATTCTCTTGACATCTCTCTCTCTCTTCGACCAGACTCACACCCGGGGAGACGTTTCGTCCACCTCGTAAGACGACGAAATCGGGAGGAACCAGAATGAGAAGAAAGAAGAAGTTGTTCGCTGCCTCTATGGCAGTAGCCGTTGCGAGTCTTGTCGTCTCCGTGCCCGCGTGGGCGTACAACTCACAGACCGTCAACGTGGGCGATTGCCACGGAAACCAGAGCAATAGCTGGGAAGACGATGATGCCGGAACCTACGCAGCCCAAGCATCGTGTGGTCAGTTGGGTGTGAAGATCCGTTACACGGTCGGGGGGGGCTACTACACCACATCCGCCACATGGGGTCCGTGGTGGGGAGGAACGGCGTTTACCTACATCAACAATCCTCCACAGCTGGTTGGTTCATACCACTGGCTTGCCGAACGAGGGTCGTATTGGTACTACTTGCCAATGTGATGACGGAATCGACGCAGGGCTTTCGGCGTCTTGGGACGTCGATTGCCCTCGTCGTTTCCTTCGCGATAGTCGGGTGTGCAACGCATCAAACTCAAGTGACGTCTACCGGCGACAGCGTCTTCGCACAGATCTACCGAGACGCGCAAGAGTACGGGGCTTCCGAATCGCAGTTGGACGCCCTCACGCAGGCGGATCTCGTCGGCGATTTGTCCTACGAGACGCTGGCCTTGCTTATCGATGACACCTTCACCTGCCTGGACGAAGCCGGCATCCCCTATCTCCCAGTTGTTCCTCTCGAACTCGTACCCGGATTCTCCATACCCTCATACTCGGTGGGTTCTTCGACCGAACTCGGCCCTGACACTTCTTTCGCGATCGCGCAGCAGTGCCAGTCGACTTACAGCGAATTCGCGGAGCGCGCCTATCAGATGCAGCCTCGCGCGCAAGCCTTGCGTGACAATGCCCTTGAATCCGAGTTACCTCAAGTGCTTGAGTGTCTGAAGGCGAATGGGGTGGATCTGGACCCCGAGGCCACCTTGGATGAAGTCCGATACGCAGTCAGTCAGGTGGCCTATGACACCAGTCTCGTTGGATCTGCAGTTGTGTGCTCCACCTACTGATTCAGTTGCGGTATAGGAACAAAGAACCGGACACCT
The DNA here is from genome assembly GCA_964438525.1 of uncultured Demequinaceae bacterium. GTDB lineage: Bacteria > Actinomycetota > Actinomycetes > Actinomycetales > Demequinaceae > JAFGBM01. Next base: position 1,218 of record CAYTLH010000001.1, read on the forward strand.
TCGTTAGGCTCACATCATTAGCGAGAAGGGGCCCTCGATGCGCTTCATCAGACGGTTACTGACAGGTATTGGGGTGTTCGTCGCCCTCACCTTGATCACCCCCCTCGTCGCCCTGACGGCCCTCGCCCTGAAGGCGGCCAACCAGTCGCCTCTCGAGTCGGCCTCCAATCCCGAACCCCTCATCGGCGCGGTCGAGTCGGCCTCCCGCGACCGCCAGGTGGCGGTCGCCGTCAAGGTCGAGTACACGGACGCCCTCTCCCCCTCGACCGCCGCGTACGGGACTGTCACCTCCGTTTCCGTCTCTCCGGGCCAGACCGTCACGACGGGCACCGTCGTTGTGACCGTCAACGACGCCCGCGTCATCGGCTATGCGAGCACCACCCCCCTGTGGCGAGACCTCGGCCGAGGCGCGTCGGGGGCGGACGTCAAGGTCGCCCAGCGGTTCCTCAAGGCCCGGGGCTACTACTCCGGAGCCGTCGACGGATCGCTCGGGTACGGCACCGAACAGGCGATCAAAACGTTCAACGAAGCCCAGGGGTTCGGTACGAACAACGGAGTCCTCTCCCTCTCGTCGCTGACCTGGATCGGGACGGGCGACGTCGTCGTCGCGGACCTCCTCGTTCACGCCGGCGATTCCGTCGGCGGTGGGACCGCCCTTTTCACGACGACCGCGTCCCTCGCCGCGATAGTCGTCACGGAGACCCCCAACGTCCCCCGCGACGCCGACATCCTGCTCGAGGTGAACGACGTCGTCACCCCCTACGTCGCCGGATCGGGACGGGTGGAGGATCCCGAGATCGTCGCGGCCATGGCGGCCTCGCTGGGATTCATGACGGAGGGCACGGGGTCGGTGTACCTCGCCGAACCCGTCGTCGTGGGAACGGTGCCCTCGTCCGCCCTCGTGGTCGACGCCCTGGGCCACACCTGCTTCTTCCAGGACACCACCAGCCCGGGAACGATGGTCGAGACGATCGGCGGCTCCATCGGGACCGTCGACCTGGAGGCCTCCCTCATCGGGACGACCGTCCTCCTCAACCCCCGCGAGGTCCGGGAGGACCTCTCGTGCGGCTAGTCGCCCAAGGCGTCACCTTCTCCTACCCCCGGTCGCCCGAACCCGTCCTCAAGGGGGTCGACTTCGACATCCCCTCCGGTCACTCGGCGGCCATCATCGGACCTTCCGGATCCGGCAAGACGACCCTGCTGAGCCTCATCGGCCGCCTCCTCAGCATGCAGGAAGGAACCGTCCGGGCCCTCGCCCCCGACGGGACGGCCCGGCCACCGCACGAGGTGGCGTCCTGGGTGTTCCAGACGATCTCCCTCCTCCCCGACCGCACGGCCGCCGACAACGTCGCCGTCGGGGCGTATTCTGACGGCTCGAGCCGGGAGGAGGCCCGGGCTCGGGCCGGCGACTACCTCGGCATGGTCGGGCTGACTCCCCAGGCCGACACCCCCGCCCGCATCCTCTCCGGAGGCGAGGCCCAGCGCGTCGCCATCGCCCGTGCCCTCGCCTCCCACCGTCCCGTCATTCTCGCCGACGAGCCCACCGGACAGTTGGACGCCAAGACCTCCGCGAGCGTGCTCGACGCCATGATCGGGTCCCACGGCGAACGCACCGTCCTCGTCGTCACCCACGACCCCGAGGTGGCCGACCGATGCGACCTCGTCCTCGAGCTTCGGGACGGGCAGGTCCACGAGCTCCGAGCGGGCGCGAACGGCCGCCTGAGCGTCGCCCGGGCCGGACGCCCGAAAGGGGCACGGGGGAAAACGGGCGCGGCGAGACGCCCGAAAGCCACCGCCAAGCGCCCGACACGCGCCAAGTCGAAGAAGGGCACGTCATGAGCAAGCGGGTCTGGCCCCTGAAGTTGGCGGCGCGCGAAGGTCTCGAGACCGCGCGAGCGGGACGATGGACGTCGCTTCTCATCGTGCTTGCCGTCGCCTGGGCCTGCGCCGTCCCCGGTGCCGCGGACGCCGTTGGCGTCACCGATCTCGTCGAGAAGGAACACGCTTGGATCGAGGCGGGAGGCCACGTATTCGTCGTCGAGGGGGCTCGGACCGAGGGAATGCCCAACCCCATCCCGGCCCCGGCCTGCGAAACCCTCTCCCAATACGAGGGGATCGACGCCTCGTTCGCCCTCATCCGGACGAACGCCTCCGGTGCCCTCTCGCACATCCCCGGGGCCCGGCCGACGCTCTACGAGGTGACGCCGGGGGTGTTCGAGTTCCTCGGAATCGAACCCGATGCCGGAGGCACGGTCATCGCCACTTCGGGATTCGCCCGCCGGTCGGGGGTGGCAGACGGGGACTGGGCCGTCGTGATCAGACGCGCCGGGTTCGGACTGTCGGAGGCACGCTCCGACCCGATCCGCCTCGCCGTCGCGGACGCCTCCATCATGGGCGAGGAATTCGACGGCGCCTTCCTCGTCCCTACCCTCGTCCCCGCGACCGCGGATGCCTGCTACGTCCGCACCGACGCCGCCTACCACACGGCCGTCGAGGCGACCCTGCCCGGGCTCCTCAGCTACAACGGCAAGCCCGCCATCCCCAACCCCCGCCTATTCTCGGGCGAGTTCATCGTCGACTACACGACCGCATATGAGGACCGGCCGCTGAGATGGGTGTGGGTCGCGACGGCGGGAGCGCTGGGGCTGCTATGGGGCCTCGTCCAATGGTTCCGGCGGAGCCAGGTCGCCATCTATTCGACCTTCGGGGCCAAGGCCCGCGCCCGGCTTGCCATGCAGACGACCGAGTGGGGAGTCCTCGCCCTGATAGGCGCGGTTTGGGGATGGTCGCTCGGGATTCTCAGCTCCATCGCCTTCGGCGCGCGAGCGTCGCAGGCCTTCACGGCCGTGAGCTTTCACACTCTCCTCACCGTCCTCGGGGCGAGCATCCTCGTCGTCCTCCTCGGGCTCCGTCCGACCGGCACCCTCCTCAATGCCCTTAAAGACCGCTAGAGCCTCTGCCTGCATCCGGAATGAGATCCGGGTCATCCCTGAATACCCCCTCGGGGTCATCCCTGAGGGGTGTGGGATCAGGTCGTGCCCGCGATGGATAGATCGACCCCCGGGCATCATGCATACTTGGGGGCGCTGAGGACGGGAGAAAGAGACTGAATGCTGCGATTGGCCCTCAAGAACGTCCGACACAGCCCCAGGCGCCTGATCCTCACCGGCGTCGCCGTCGCCCTCGGGGTCATGCTCGTCTCGTCGACCTTCGTCCTGACGAACGCCGCCCAGCTCGGCATCGGGGAGCTCAACGAGGCCTTCTACGGCTCGGGCCGGGTGGTCGTCACCCCGGACCCGGACTTCGACGGCGACCCGCCCGTCCCGCTGCTGACCGACGACCTGGTCGAGGCCCTCGGAGACCTCCCCGGGGTCGCCGAGGTCGAGCCCCGAATCGACGCCTCCGAAGACGTCTCGCTTCTCAGAGACGGGGAGCCCTATACAAGCGCCCCGACGGTCGCCTCGAGTTGGTCCGACGATCCCGAGGTCTCCCGGGGGACGGTCGTGGAGGGCCGGGGGATCCGGCGCTCCGGGGAGATCCTTCTCGATATCACGTCCTTCGAGAGGGGAGGGTGGGCCCTCGACGACACCTTAAGCCTGGCTACCCCGGTCGGAACCCGGGACTACACCCTCGTGGGCACGTTCCGATTCGGCGAACGGAACATCCTCCAGGGGGCGGCGGCGGTCTACCTCTCGCTCGAGGATGCGATGGAAGTACGGGCGGGAGACGGGGGCTACGACCGGATCGATCTTGTACCCGAACCGGGGACCGAGCACACTGCCTTGATCGGGCCTGCCGAGGACCTGCTCCCTGAAGGCGCCCGGGCCACGACATCCGAGTTCCTGACGGACGAGATCAATCAGCAAACCGCGGAGGTCATGTCGATCGTCGACACCGTCATCCTCGTCTTCGCCTTCATCTCGGTGTTTGTGGGGGCGTACCTCATCGCGAACACTTTCCGTATCGTTGTAACCCAACGCACCCGGGAGATCGGGCTGCTCCGGGCCATCGCCGCCTCCCCCTCGCAGGTCCGAAAGATGGTCCTCCTCGAGGCGACGGCCATCGCCACGGCCGCGAGCGTTATCGGCATCGGGCTCGGGTGGCTCATGTCCTTCGTGCTGTTGAAGTGGATGGAGTCTTCTTTCGGGAACACGTACGACTCCATCCCCCTCCCTCTGGACGCCGTTCTCCTCGGCCTCGCCGTCGGCTTCGGGGTGACGGTGCTGTCCGCCCTTCTTCCGGCCATCCACGCCTCTCAGGTCCACCCCCTCGAGGCCCTCCGGGAGGCCGGGACCCACGCTCGCAAACCCCTGCGGCCCCGGACCCGGGCCGGGCTGATCCTCACCGGCCTCGCCGTCGCCCTGATCCTCATCGGACTCCTCACGCCCCTGGGTCTCCCCATCGCCTGGGTCTCTCCCGGGGCCCTCCTCCTCGTCCTGGGCGTGACCCTCTTGGCCCCCGCCCTTCTCGTCCCCCTCGCCGACCTCTTCCGGGCCCCCTTCCGACGGTTTTTCGGGATCCCAGGCGTTCTGGCCGTCCGCAACATCCACCGGGAGCCCAGGAGATCGGCCAACACCGCGTCGGCCCTCGTCATTGGGGTTTTCCTCCTGTCCTTCGTCGCGGCCCTCTCGGGGTCGGCCCGCGAACTCGCCAAAGAACGGCTCACGGACAACGTCCTCGCCGACATCTCCGTATCCTCCAGCCAAATCAACCTCGCGACCGGGCCGGTCGTCCCCCCGGCCGCGTATGAGGCCGTTCGGGACGTGCCAGGGGTCGCGTACACCATGCGGTGGTCCTCCGGGGAGGCTCGCCTCGACGGTGTCGAGTACAGCGTCGCGGTGGTCGACACCGCCGCGGCCGACTATGTCTACTCCTTCGATGCAACCCCGCCCATCGCTCAGGTCGGGGACGGGGTCTATATCGGGTCCGCCCTTCAGGACTTGGGGTATGGGCCGGGGGACGTCCTCACCCTCGATGGCCCCAAGGGCGACCTCACCCTTACCGTTACGGGTGAGTACGAGGGCGCCATCAGTGAGGCCCTCGTGGTCGACTGGGCCACCGGGGAACGGCTGTTCTGGGATCTGACCACCACCAGCGTCCTGCTGACGGTTGAACCGGGATACGAGGTCGCCGAGGTTCGATCGGCGGTGGATGAGGCGCTCACCGACTTCCCGCTCGTCGAGACTTTCGACTCGAGCGACCTGGAATCCATGGCCAACACCCTGGTGACGATCATCCTCGTCCTCGCCTCGGCCCTCCTATCGAGTGCCGTGGTCATCGCGGTCCTCGGGATCGCCAATACCCTCGCGCTGACCGTCACCGAACGGACGAGGGAGATCGGGCTGCTCCGGGCAGTCGGGCTAGGGAAAAAGGCGGTCAAGAGCATGGTCCGACTGGAGTCCGTGATCATCTCCGTCTTCGGAGGCCTCGTCGGCCTCGTCCTCGGAACGGGGCTCGCCGCGGCGATGATGGTCGCCCTCAAAGACATCGGCCTGACGACCCTGTCCATCCCGTGGATCCTCCTGGGCGTCTACTTCGTCGTGGCCGTCCTGGCCGGCCTCGCCGCGGCCGCCCTGCCCGCCCGGCGGGCGGCCCGACTCGACATCCTCGAGGCGGTGACAACCGAGTGACTCCTCGACCCGACCGGCCCCGGGACCCAGGGGGAACCCCCAGAAAGGGGGTCCGGGATGTCCCCCAAAAGGACGATCCACAACCATCCGATCGGCCGATGGTCTGCCGGACTGCGGACCGCCACACTCTAGACGTGGGAGCCTGACTCCCCGAATTGACCATCGCATCAACGGAAAGGCACATCATGGCTACTGGGACAGCGTCGCGGGTTGCGGCGTCTATGCAGGGGGGCGTTAAGGATTATGGGAAGGGGGAGACCACTGTTCGGGCTCTGAAGGGGATCGATATTGACGTGGAGCGGGGCAAGTTCACGGCGATCATGGGACCATCGGGGTCGGGTAAGTCGACCCTGCTGCACACGATCGCCGGGCTGGATTTCCTCACCTCGGGCACCAGCTTCATCGGCGACATCGAGTTGACGACGTTGAACGAATCCCAGGTGACGGATGTTCGCCGGGACCACGTCGGATTCGTGTTCCAGGCCTACAACCTGATCCCGTCGCTCACGGCCCGGGAGAACATTCGCCTGCCGTTGGACATCGCCGGACGGAAAGTCGACGAGGAATGGTATGACCAGATCGTCGACGTCCTCGGACTGGGAGACCGCCTCCATCACCTGCCCGCCGAGCTTTCCGGCGGCCAACAGCAACGCGTCGCCGTCGCGAGGGCTTTGGTCTCCAAACCGGAGATCATCTTCGCCGACGAACCCAGCGGCAACCTGGACTCGAAGTCCAGCGCAGAACTGCTCGGCTTCATGCGTCGCGCCGTGAAGGAGTTCGGACAAACCATCGTCATGGTCACCCACGACCCCGCCTCCTCGTCCTACGCCGACCGGGTCATGTTCCTCGACGACGGACAAATCGTCGACACGATCGAGAACCCCACCCCCGACAAGGTCCTCGACCGGATGAAGAAACTGGGCCACTAATGCTTCGACTCGCCTTCAAAGCCGTCAAACACAACCCCAAACGACTCATCCTCACCACCGTCGCCGTCGTCCTCGGCGTCGCCTTCGTGACGACCATTCACATCTTCACGAACACGATCGACCGGCAGTTCTCGGAAATGATCGACGACATCTACACGGGAAGCGACATCACCGTCGCGGAGGCGGGAGAGATTCAGTTCGACGCCAGCCAGCTGGAGCCCTTTCCCCAGTCGGTATTCGACGACGTCCAGGCAGTTCCGGGGGTCGAGGAGGCCTACGAACAGATCTCGGCCGTCCTCGTCCTCCTCGACTCCGACGGCGAGCTGCCAACGCAAACCGGCGCGCCGAACATCTTCTTCAACTGGGTTGACAACGAGGACATCGGTCGCATGACCATCCTCGAGGGCCGGGCCCCCGAGTACTCGGGCGAAGCCGCCATCGACAAGAACGGGATGGAACGCCTGGGCTACGAGATCGGGGACACCCTCAACGTCGTGACCGACGGCGGCCTCGCCAGCTACCTAATCGTCGGCGAATCGTGGTTCGGAGAGACGAACGACTTGAGCGGCGCGATCCTCGTCCAACTCACCCTCGAAGACATTCAGGAACTCACCGGATTCGAGGGTCAGATCCAGAGCATCGCGCTGACCGTCTCCGACGGATACGACATCGACGAGGTAGCCCAGGCGATCGACGAGGTCCTTCCCGCGGGAGTCGAGGCCCAGTCGAACGCCCAAATCATCGAGGACCAGCAGGAAGGCGTACGCGAGGGCCTCAAGGTCGTCGACATCTTCACGTTGGTATTCGCCCTCATCTCGGTTTTCGTCGGAGGCTTCATCATCGCGAACACCTTCCGGATCATCGTCACCCAACGCACCCGGGAGATCGGCCTCGTCCGCGCCCTCGGAGCGAGGGGCTCCCAGGTCCGTGGACAGATCCTCATCGAGGCCCTCATCGTCGCCGTCACCGCGTCGATCATCGGCATCGGGCTGGGATACCTCTTCGCGTTCGGGTTGACGACCATAGTCGATTCGAGCGACTCGGGCCTCGTGCTGGGCACGCCCAGGCTCCCTCTCGATGCCGTCGTCTGGGGTCTCAGCGTTGGTATCTTCGTGACGGTGGTGTCGGCGATCCTGCCGGCGATTCACGCCTCGCAGATCTCTCCGATGGAGGCCCTCCGTGAGGCCGCGACGCACCACCGCAAGCCCCTGAGGTTGCGGAACGCCATCGGATGCGGGCTTGTCGTGGCCTCCGTCGCGGGGATCGTCCTCGGGCTCTGTACCAGCGTCCCTCTCCCGGGCCTCTGGGTGGGGGCCTCGGCCGCCTTACTGGTCTTCGGCGCCGCCCTCCTGTCCGCCCAGATCCTGACGTGGCTCGCCAGCCACCTCAGGAAGATCCTGGGGGCCGTCTTCGGTATCAACGGCAGGCTCGCGGCGGGGAACATCAAGAGGGAGCCCCGCCGGGCCGGGATCACCTCGACGGCGCTCATGATCGGCGTCCTCCTTCTCGCCCTCGTCGCGACCTTCACCGAAAGCGCCAAGGCGTCGATTCGGGAGCAGGTCGAGGATCAGGTCGCGTGCGATCTCATCGTCTCCTCGGGCGTCTTGTCCGCCGAGTTCGTCGACGTCAGCGATACCGCCGTGGAGGCGATCGAGTCGACCGCGGGCGTCGACCTTGTGTCGACCATCCAGGTCGGCGAGGGGACGGTGGACGGAGAACAGATGATCTTCGGGGCCGTCGATCCCGCCACCGCCGACGAGGTGTACCACTTCCCGACGACGCCCGGCGTCGAGAACCTCGGGAACGGGGTGTTCATCACGATCTCCGTCCAAGACCTGGGATACGAAGTCGGCGACACCATCACGGTCGTCGGCGACGACGGTACCCGGGACCTGGAGATCACCGGCACCTACGACGCGGCCGAGAACTGGGACTTCCTGGTGTCGGCCGACACCGCTGCGACGCTTGACGACGAGATGGTCGCCGTCATGGCGCTTGTCAACATCACCCCGGGGGCGGACATCACGACCGTCCAGGTCGCAGTCGAGGACAGCCTCGACGAGTTCCCGTTGTTCGATGTTCAGCGGCCTGACCAGGCCGTGCAGGCCGCGAACGACGCCATGGACTCTCTACTCGTTTTCATCACAATCATGCTCGCGGCGTCGCTCATCATCGCGATCCTGGGTGTGGCGAACACCCTGTTCCTCTCGGTCACCGAGCGGACGCGGGAAATCGGGCTCATCCGGGCCGTCGGCGCGCGTCGGAGCTCCGTCTGGAGCATGATCACCCTCGAATCCGTCATCATCGCGGTCTTCGGTGCCGTCCTCGGGGTCGTCCTCGGGGTCGGGCTCGGGGCGGCGCTCGTGACGGCGTTGGGCGACTATGGGCTCGGAACGGCGGTCATTCCCTGGTTCTGGCTGCTCATCTATACCGTCATGGCCACCCTCGCGGGGATCATCGCGGCCCTGATTCCCGCAGCCCTGGCGGCGAACCTCGACATCCTCGAGGCGGTGACAACCGAATAATCCATCGCCCACCGAGGGCAGCATTCCCCACGAGGGCCCGGGTCGAACGGCCCGGGTCCTCGTGTCAGGGTATTCGGACATAATCGTCCATACGGCCGATAGCGCGCTCCCCACTTCTGCGTCAGACTCTTGGCATAGTGGTCCTGGGCTTCGCTAGAACCATCGCATCAACGGAAAGGCACATCATGGCTACTGGGACAGCGTCGCGGGTTGCGGCGTCTATGCAGGGGGGCGTTAAGGATTATGGGAAGGGGGAGACCACTGTTCGGGCTCTGAA
>CAYTLH010000002.1:0-5073 GCA_964438525.1 uncultured Demequinaceae bacterium
CGGGCTCCACGCTTCCGCCATCCGCGTCGACCCCGACCTCTACCAGCACACCAAGCCCGAGTACGTCGGCAACGACATGAGGATGGTCGTCTCGGAGATGGCCGGCCGGTCGTCGATCGAGCTCAAGGGGAAGGAGATGGGTTTCGATCTCAAGGGTCAGGGCGAGTTGCTCGCCAGGGTGACCGACCGCGTCAAGGCCGCCGAGGCCGCGGGGTATACCTTCGACGCCGCCGACGCGTCGTTCGAGCTCCTGCTCCTCGACGAGATGGGCAAGCGGCCCAAGTACTGGGAGACGGAGGGGTGGAAGGTGGCCGTCGAAACCTCGCCCGGGGATCCGACGGAGGCGATGGCCGAGGCGTCCGTCGCCCTCACGGCCGGGGGGAGGAGGGTCCAGGCATCGGGCGAGGGCAACGGCCCGGTCAACGCCCTCGACCACGCCCTCAGGACGGCGGTCCAGGGTCTGTTCCCCCAGATCGCCAAGTTCGAGCTGACGGACTACAAGGTCAGGATCCTTGAGGCCAGCCACGGGACGGACGCCGTCACCCGGGTCCTCATCACCACCACCCACACCGACACGGGCGAGAGTTGGCGGACGGTGGGGGTCGGCCCCAACATCATCGAGGCGTCGTGGGAGTCGCTGACGGACGCGCTGGCCTACGGACTGCTCCACGCGGGGGTGGCGGTGGGGTGACGTCGTGCGGGGGTCAGGGCCGCTAGACGGCCGCCCCGACGAGGTGGCCGATGCCGTAGGTGACGGCGAGCGCGAGTGTGCCGCCCACGATGTTGCGGGTCATCGCGCGTGCGCGGGACGAGTGGGCGATGCGTGCCGACCCCCACCCGGTGGCCAGGAGGCAGACGATGGCGACGCCGAAGGTCAACTGGATCCTGATCGACGTCCCGGTGAGCAGGATCGTCAGGATCGGGATGATGCCGCCCAGGGTGAAGGCGATCAGCGAGGCGACGCCCGCCTGGACGGGGCTCGTCAACTCGTCGGGGTCGGAGATGCCGAGGTGCATGCGCGCGTGGGCGGCGACCGGGTCGTGGGCGGTCTGTTCTTCCGCGGCCCGGCGCGCGGTCTCCTTTGACATGCCGGTCTCCATGTGGAGCCGGGTGAGCTGCTCGAGTTCCCACTCGGGGCGGTCCTTGTGCCATCGCCGCTCGCGTTCGAGTTGGGCGTTCTCGGCGTCGCGCTGGGAGCTGACGGAGACGTACTCACCCGCCGCCATCGAGAATGCCCCGGCGGCGAGGCCGGCGAAACCCGCCGTCGCGATCTGCCCCGTCTCCGAGGTTGCCGCCGCCACGCCGACCACGAGGGCCGCGATGCTCACGACCCCGTCGTTGGCGCCGAGGACCGCGGCGCGAAGGGCGTTAAGCCGACGGGTGATCTGGCGGTCGTGTTCTTCGGTGCCGTGCACGGGTCGTGGGCGACGACCCTTGGCGGCGGTGGTCGGGTCCTCTCCGGTCCGGGACATGCGATCAGGCTATTCGGTTGGCCGGGTCCTGTCATGGAAGGCGTGCCTCACTGTCCGCGAGCGGCAAGTGTGGCCTGGATGCACGCGCTGACCGCCCCGGCAACAACCCCTATAAAGAGGATCGCACCTGCGACGAATGGGCCGTTTGCGTCGAGTCCGGCAACGATGCCGACCGCGGAAGCGATGGCCATGGCCGCCCCCGCATGGGCTAAGGCCCGACCAAAGAGGCGTCGCTCGCGTTCGTCTGCAGACCCCCCGGCAGCGCGGACGGGTAGAGGTCCCCGGGGCGTGATGACCGTGGCTGTCGCGAGGAAGGCGAGGACGACAACACCGACGATGAGGGCGCCCAATCCGAGACTCGGGTGGCGCGTGCCGTAACCGAGATGGGCGAGTAGAACGGTGGCAACGGCGGTGGCAGCGATGCTGGCAATCGGGCCGATCCGACGTTTCCTAGAGATTGGGGTCGTCACGGAAGATCTCCTCGATGGTCGTTTTGAAGAATCTGGCGATGGCGAAGGCTAGGGGGAGGGAGGGGTCGTAGCGACCCGTTTCGATGGAGTTGATGGTCTGTCGGGAGACGTGGAGCGCCTGACTGAGGGTCGCCTGAGACAATCCAACGGCCTCGCGCCTCTCTCGGATGTCGTTGTCCACGGGCCTCGCTCCTCCCGCGATCGATGTCAAGCATCCTTGTCGTGACAAGCGTGCTTGACATCTGAAGATTTGTCAAGTTTCCTTGTCATGTGTTCCATCGATCGTCCGGAGCCTACGGAACCGGAGGACGTCCCCCCATGATCGCGGTGCCGATTCGAACGATCGTCGCCCCCTCGGCGATGGCCCATTCGAGGTCGCCCGACATTCCCATGCTCAAATCCCGGGCCTCGGCTAGCGTGGGGTGCTCCCCGTCCCGGGTCCTGGCGAGGGCGTCGTTGCGGATGGCCCGGAGTCTCGCGTAGCCGGCCCGGACGGCCGCCTCGTCCGGGGAGTTGAGGCCCACCGTCATCCACCCCGTCACCGTGAGAGCGGGAAGTCGGCCGACGGCCGAGGCGAGGAGGACGGCCTCCTTGGGGGGGATCCCGTGTTTGGAGGCCTCGCCGGAGACGTTGACCTGGATCATGACGTCGAGGGTCCGTCCGGCCTCCGAGCAGAGGCGGGAGAGGCGTTCGGCCAGGGCGAGGGAGTCGACGGTCTGGACGCAGGCCGCCCACCTCACCGCGACGGCGGCTTTGTTTCGCTGAAGAGGGCCGATGACGTGCACCTTCGCGCCGGCGTCCGCGTACGCCGGCCCCTTGGCGTCCAACTCCTGCATCCGGTTCTCGCCGAAGAAACGGATCCCGGCGGCACAGGCCGCCTCGACGGCCGAGCGGTCGAAGGACTTGGCGGCGACGAGGACCCGGGTGCCTCCTCCCGTTCGCCCGCTCGCCTTTTCCGCGGCTCTTACGCGGGCCTGGACGTCGGTGTATCGGGCCGCGAAGTCCCAGCCGGGCGGGGGCGGGGCCAGTTCACCGATCACAGGGTGAGCGTATCGCCTGCTGCCGCCCCGCCTGACAGCCCGGTCTTCTATGGGGTGCTTCACCTCGTTTCTGCACCTCGATCGAGGTCGGTCGCCCCACGGCGTATCGAGTGGGGCCGCGACGGCCCGCCCCGACCGGCTAGCCTTGAGGCCATGCGGATCGCGCGCTTCACCACGGGGGACGAGCCCCGCTACGCCTTCGTCGGGGGTGAATCGGGGGAGGAGGAACTCGCCGTCGTCACGGGGGACCCCCTCTTCGTGCCCGGAGCCCCGACGGGGGAGCGCATCCCCCTTGGCCGCGACGACGTTCGGCTCCTTGCCCCCGTCATCCCCCGCTCCAAGGCCGTCTGCGTCGGCCGAAACTACGCCGACCACGCGGCCGAACTCGGGACCCTCGCCGAAAGCGAGGTTCCCCTCCTCTTCCTCAAGCCCAACACGTCGGTCATCGGTCCGGACGACCCGATCATCCTTCCCGACTACAGCACCCAGGTGCAGCTCGAGGCCGAACTCGCCGTCGTCATCGGACGGGTGACCAAGGACGCGTCGCCCGAGGGTGCCGCCGCGGCCGTCGCTGGATACACGTGCGCGAACGACGTCACGGCGCGGGACTTGCAGAGGCAAGAGAACCAGTGGTTTCGGACGAAGGCGTTCGACACGTCCCTCCCGCTCGGGCCTTGGATCGAGACCGAACTCGACCCGTCCGACCTCGCCGTCCGTTCACGCGTCAACGGCGAGGCGCGTCAGGAGGCGACGACGGCGGACATGATTTGGGATGTGCCGACCCTCGTGGCCATGGTGAGCGCCGTCGCGACGCTCCTGCCGGGGGACGTCATCCTGACCGGGACCCCCGCGGGCATCTCGGACATCCTCCACGGCGATAGGGTCGAGATCGAGATCGAGGGGATCGGTACCCTGGAGAACCCCGTGATTCGGAGATGAGGGTTGTGGCGTGGTGAAGTCGGTGTCGAGGTGAAGGCGATGACGAGATGAGCGTGGCGCAAGCGGACGCGGTCCGAGTGCGTTTCTGTCCCTCCCCGACGGGCACCCCCCACGTCGGCCTCGTCCGGACGGCGCTCTTCAACTGGGCGTACGCCCGTCATGCCGGCGGGGCTTTCGTGTTTCGGATCGAGGATACGGACGCCGATCGAGACAGCCAGGAGTCGTACGAGCAGCTCGTCGACGCCTTGACCTGGCTCGGGCTCGATTGGGACGAGGGTCCGGAGGTGGGCGGGCCCTACGGGCCCTACCGGCAGAGCGAGAGGCGGGACATCTACGACGACGTCGTCCGGCGCCTCCTCGAGGCCGGGTACGCGTACGAGGCCTTCTCCACCACCGAGGAGGTCGACGCCCGGCACCGCGCCGCCGGACGTGACCGCCACCTGGGCTACGACAACTTCGATCGCGACCTGACCGACGAGCAGAGGGCGGCGTACCGCGGCGAGGGGCGAGAGCCCGTCATCCGCCTCCGCATGCCGGATGAGGACATCGAGGTCACCGACCTCATCCGGGGAATCGTGACCTTCAAGGCCGGGACCGTCCCCGACTACGTCATCGTCCGAGCCAACGGCGATCCTCTCTACACCCTCGTCAACCCCGTGGACGACGCCTCGATGCATATCACCCACGTGCTTCGGGGCGAGGACCTGCTCTCGTCGACCCCCCGCCAGGTCGTCCTCTACCGGGCGCTGATCGAGCTCGGATTGGCCGATGGGGTGCCGACGTTCGGGCACCTGCCCATGGTGACGGGCGAGGGCAACAAGAAGCTGTCCAAGCGGGCGCCCGAGTCGAACCTCTTCCTCCACCGGGAGCGGGGCTTCCTGCCCGAAGGGCTGCTCAACTACCTGGGGCTCCTCGGATGGTCCATCGCCCCGGACCGGGACGTCTTCACCCTCGGCGAGATGATCGAGGCCTTCGACGTTGCCGACGTCAACCCCAACCCTGCGCGATTCGACCTCAAGAAGGCCGAGGCCATCAACGCCGAGCACATCCGACGCCTCCCCGTCGGGGACCTCGTCCCCAGGATCGTGCCCTACCTGCACGCCGCCGGGGTGGTCGGGGCGAGCGAGGTCCGGGATCTCACCCCGCACGAGG
>CAYTLH010000003.1:0-4478 GCA_964438525.1 uncultured Demequinaceae bacterium
TCGTGCTCGGCGATGTAGCCGCGGTCGGTGAGCGCCCCCAGGTGCCTCCTGACGCCGGCAGGGGTCAGTCCCAGGTTGTCCGCGAGATCACCTGCGGCGATGGGCCCCGAGGACACGATGAGGCCCAGGACCCGTTCCTTGGTCGACTCTTCCGTGGTCACCGTGGTCACCGTGCTCCCGTCCAAACGATCGTGTTCGTCGTGCGCCGCCAGCCATACGGACGCAGCCCTCGACGCGCTTGACCAGCATATTTAGCAACATTGTCGTTGCATAATTCTATTCCCGCAAGTGAGGTAGCCCTTACCTCGAACGTCCCAATTTCCCCCAGATCGTTCGCTTCCGCTGGTCTGAACGGCGGCATCGGGACACGATGGAACCATAGGATCCCACGAGAGGAACCCATGCCGACCTCCACCGCCCCGCGCCTCGCCCTCCTGCTCGCCGTCGCGCTCCTCGCGGGCTGCTCCTCGACGCCCCCGTCAAGTCCGACGGACTCACCGAGCCCGGCCCCCACGTCGAGCCCCCTACCCCCATCGCAAGCGCCCTCGCCAAGCCCGACCCCCGGCGTTAGCATGACGAGCGTGGGAGTATTCGTCCTGACGTCGACCGACTTCGTCGATGGCGGAACCCTCGAACCTGCCCACTACGCGAACGCCTGGGGGCAGTGCTCGGGAAACAACCTCAACCCCCAGCTCTCGTGGGAGAACGCCCCCGCCGGGACCGCCTCATTCGCCGTCACGATGAAAGACATCTCCGCGGGGGACTGGGTTCATTGGGTACACGTCAACATTCCGGCCGACGTCACCTCGGTGGCCACCGGCGCGAGCGGTTCCCTATCCGGCATCCCAGGCAGCAATGCCGCGTCCTCCTCCGGCTACTTCGGCCCCTGCCCCCCCAGCCCCAACCACCGGTACGAGTTCACGGTGTGGGCCCTCGATGCCGTCCTCGACCTATCTGGCGAGCCGACCCTGTCGGATTTCGCGGCCGCAGGAGAGGGGCACGTCCTCGCCCAGGCCTCGATCGTCGGAGTCGCCTCGCCCGTATAGACGTCGAGTTACCCCCTCCTGGGCCACGGCGCGTCCGCGGGTCGCAACGTCGACCAACCCCTCGCCCGCGTCGCCTCGATCGCAAGGACGCCGATGACGGACGTGGGGCTGGATAGTCGCCCCTCGGATACCGCCTCGACGATCTCCTCGATCGGAACCCACCGGAGCTCCAGGTCGCGTTCCTCGGCCTCGCGTTCGTGTCGTTCGTGCTCGGGCACGGGGGTCAGGTCCCGGGCGAGGTACATCCGGACCGCCTCGGAGGAGGCTCCCGGCGAGGAGTAGACGTCCGCCAAGACATGCCAGGTGGCCGCCTCGTGGTCGGTCTCCTCCATAAGCTCCCTCCTGGCCGCCTCGAGGGGGTCCTCCCCGTCCAAATCCAGGAGCCCCGCCGGCGGCTCCCACAGTTCCGCGCGAACCGGGTGACGATACTGGCGAAGCATGAGCACCTCCCCCGGTTCCCGGTACGGGAGGATCGCCACCGATCCCGGATGCTCGAGTACGTCGCGGGTGACCGTCACGCCTCCGAGGTCAACCTCCTCGGTCGCGATGGAAAAAACCCTCCCCTGGAAGCTCTCCTCTCGTCGCGTGACGGGCCTGGGAGCGGCGACGTCGGCGATCGGAGGCCGAGCGCCGTCGGTCGACGGCTTTCCCTCCGTCTCCTGGGCCCCTACGCGCTTCGAATCCGAACCGGGCATCGCGAAACTGCCCCTCAACGGGTTGCGGCCTTGGTGCGGCGATCCTTCGAGGACCCCCTCTTCCGTGGGGTGTCTTCCGGCGGCTCCTGACGAGCGATCGCCGCCTCGATGAGCCCGGCGAAGAGGGGGTGGGCCCGGGTCGGCCTCGACCGGAACTCCGGGTGGGCCTGGGTGCCGACGTAGAAGGGATGAACGTCCTTGGGTAACTCCACATATTCGACGAGCGATCGATCGGGCGAGCGACCGGACATCACCATCCCCGCCTCCTCGAACCTCTCCCGGTAGGCGTTGTTGACCTCGTAGCGGTGACGGTGGCGCTCCCCCACCGTCGTCGTGCCGTACGCCTCGGCCACGATTGTGCCCGGGACGAGGACGGCCTCGTATTCCCCGAGCCTCATCGTTCCGCCAAGATCCCCCTTCCCCTCGACGATCTCCAACTGCTCCTCCATCGTCGCAACGACGGGGTACTCCGTCTCGGGGTCGAACTCGCTCGAGGACGCCCCCTCAAGGCCCATCACGCCCCGGGCGAATTCCATAACCATGCACTGGAGCCCGAGGCACAAACCCAGCGTCGGGACGCGATTTTCCCGAGCCCATCGCAACGCCCCGATCTTCCCTTCGATTCCCCGGACCCCGAAGCCTCCGGGCACGACCACCCCGTCAACCCCGGACAGCGCCTCCTCGGCCCCCTCCTCCGTCTCGCATCGATCGGACGCGACCCAACGAATCTTCGCCCTCACCTCGTTGTGGAAGCCCCCCGCCCGGATCGCCTCGCACACGGACAGGTAGGCGTCCGGAAGGTCGATGTACTTGCCCACGAGAGCGATCTCCACCTCCCCCTTGGGCTTGTGCACGCGCGTGAGGAGGTTGTCCCACGCCTTCCAGTCGACATCGTGGAAGGGCAGGCCGAGGCGCCGGACCACGTAGGCATCGAGCCCCTCGCGGTGGAATACCTTCGGGATGTCGTAGATGCTCGGGGCGTCGATGGCCGTGATCACCGCCTCCAGCTCGACGTCACACATGAGGGCGATCTTGTTCTTGACGTTCGGGGGGATCTCTCGGTCGGCCCGGCAGACGATCGCGTCGGGCTGGATACCTATCGAACGGAGGGCCGCGACGGAGTGCTGGGTCGGCTTGGTCTTTAGCTCCCCGGACGGACCGATGTAGGGCACGAGGGAGACGTGGAGGAAGAAGACGTTGTCCCGGCCGACGTCCCGCCGAATCTGACGGGCGGCCTCGAGGAAGGGCTGGGATTCGATATCCCCGACCGTCCCGCCGATCTCCGTGATGATGACGTCGACGCTCTCGTCCGCCTGGGCCCGCATCCTCCGCTTGATCTCGTCCGTGATGTGGGGAATGACCTGAACGGTATCGCCCAGATACTCCCCGCGTCGTTCCTTGGCGATGACCCGCGAATACACCTGGCCGGTCGTGACGTTCGCCGAGGCGCCTAACTCGACGTCGAGGAACCTCTCGTAGTGCCCGATGTCGAGGTCCGTCTCGGCGCCGTCGTTCGTGACGAAGACCTCCCCGTGTTGGAAGGGGTTCATGGTGCCGGGGTCGACGTTGAGGTAGGGGTCGAGCTTCTGGACGGTGACCCTGAGCCCTCGGGATCTGAGGAGGTGGCCGAGGCTGGAAGCCGTCAGGCCTTTTCCGAGGGAGGAGACGACTCCTCCGGTGACGAATATGTGGCGGGTTCCGTCTTCCTGGGGCCCCAGATGGCGAGAACGTTCCACGGGCTTCGATCCTAACACCCCGAGGGGGGAACGCGCCGCCTCAACCCTCGGGACGGCGCGTCGGCGGATCGGCGACGGGGACGAGGGTCAGCGGCCGGGGTAGAGCAGGAGGTCCTGACCGTAGCCATAGTGGCCGGCTTCCCCCGCGATCTCCTTCGCCAACGCGAGCACGACGGTGAAGTGACCGTAGTAGTTGAGGGCGTCGGTCACCGTCGAGACGGATTCGTCGAGGAAGGCCGATGCCTGCACGATGGAAGGGATGTCCCCGATCCTGCTGGGCCCCGTGGCCACCACCGTCCCGTCCACGTATTCGTCCATAACCCCTGCGACCTCGGCGAAGATGTCACTCAAGTCGGCCAACTCATCGTCCGAATTGGGGCCCGGGCCGACGACGAATATCACCGAGTCGACCTCCCCGTTCACGGACCCACTCACGAACTCCGCTTCCTCGAGGAGGGTCAGGAGCACGTCGGAGCGATCCGCGGCCGTTGCCGTGGCGGACGACCCCACCTGGGTGTCGGTCCCCTCGGGGAACTCGGTCGGGACGAGCGTCTGGGCCAGGGCGTGGGACAGAACCTTCCCCGGCGCCACGGTCGCGTCGACCCCGACGACACTCTCGGAGATCTGGGCGGCGAAGGCGGTACGGAAGGTCGCCTGAACCTCGTCGGTCCAGTTCGATTCGATCGACAGATTGGCCGTGACGGTTCCCCCCGCCCCGACGACCCGATCCCTGATCGCCGTGACCTCCGCCCCGTCGGGGGACTCGATCCTCACGATGGCGACGTTCCGGTCGTCCAGGGTGTCTCCTATGAGGACGCCGGCCGCCTGGTCGACGAATTCCTCTCCGATCTGGGCGGCCAAGATGGCCTCGGCGGTCTCCTCCTTCGATTCGGCGAGGGCCTCCTTCAGTTCCGTGGATTCGTTCGTCAACTCCGCCACGAGGGCGGTCCTCAGGGGCCCCGACCCCAGGACGACCCCGACGGCAAGAGCGAGGAAAATCG
>CAYTLH010000004.1:0-2787 GCA_964438525.1 uncultured Demequinaceae bacterium
CCCTTCTCCCTCGATCCGTTCCAGGTCGAGGCGTGCCGCGCGGTTGAGGAGGGACGCTCGGTTCTGGTCGCGGCGCCGACCGGGGCGGGCAAGACGGTGGTCGGGGAGTTCGCCGTTCGGTGTGCGAAGGCGCGCCGGGAGAAGGCCTTCTACACGACCCCGATCAAGGCCCTCTCGAACCAGAAGTACCGCGACCTCGTCGAGGCCCATGGGGCGGGGGACGTTGGGCTCCTCACGGGGGATACGTCCATCAACGGGAACGCCGACATCGTCGTCATGACGACCGAGGTGCTGCGCAACATGATCTACGCGGGATCGGACACGCTGGACCGGCTCGGCGTCGTCATCCTCGATGAGGTGCACTACCTGGCCGACCGGATGCGGGGGAGCGTGTGGGAGGAGGTGCTCGTCCACCTCGGTCCGACGATCGAGGTCGTCGCCCTATCGGCCACGGTGTCCAACACCGAGGAGTTCGGGGCGTGGATGACGGAGGTTCGGGGGGACACGGCCGTCGTCGTGTCGGAGGCCAGGCCCGTGCCCCTGTGGCAGCACGTCATGCTCCGGGAGGGCCTGTTCGACCTCTACGCCCCGGGAGTGGACCCCACCGAACCCGGCTCCAATCCGCGCCTCAATCCCGACCTCGAGTCCGTCGTCCGACGACTCCGGCACGCCCCGAGGCGTCGCGGGCCCCGGGGGATCGGCCGGAGGCCTCCGCCCCGTTTCGCCGTCATCGACGTGCTGGACGATCACGGCCTCCTCCCGGCGATCGTGTTCGTGTTCTCCCGGGCCGGCTGCGAGGACGCCGTGGACCAGGTCCGGTCGTCGGGCCTCAGGCTGACCACGGACGCGGAGAGGAAGCGCGTCGCCACGATCGTCGAGGGCCGGTGCTCGGCGCTTCCGGGCGCGGACCTCGTGGCGCTCGGGTACCACCACTGGCTCGATCACCTGGAGCAGGGCATCGCCGCCCACCACGCCGGGATGATCCCCCTGTTCAAGGAGGTCGTGGAGGAGTTGTTCGGGGAGGGGCTGATCAAGGTCGTCTTCGCGACGGAGACGCTGGCCCTCGGGATCAACATGCCCGCCCGATCGGTCGTGCTGGAAAGGTTGGTCAAGTGGGACGGGGACTCGCACAAGGACCTGACCCCGGGGGAATACACCCAACTCACGGGCCGGGCCGGACGGCGGGGGATCGACGTCGAGGGGCACGGGGTCGTCGTCGAGTATCCGGGTTTCGACGTCGAGATCCTGGGGCGGCTGGCGTCGAAGCGCACCTACCCCCTCGTCAGCAGTTTCAAGCCGTCGTACAACATGACCATCAACCTCGTAGCCCGTTCGGGGGTGGAGAAGGCGCGGGAGGTGCTGGAGATGTCCTTCGCCCAGTACCAGGCCGACCGGGCCGTGGTCTCCAAGGCGAGGAGGGTCCGGGACCTCGACACGGCCATCTCCGGCTATCGGGAGGCGGTGTCGTGCGATCGGGGAGACTTCATCGAGTACGCGGGCTTCAAGGACACGATCTCGAAGCTGGAGAAGGCCGCGGCCCGGACGGCCAGGAGGGACAAGCAGGACGCGTCGACGGAGGCTTTGAGGAAGCTGAGGGCCGGGGCCGTCGTCCGGATCGTCGGGGGCCGGCATCGGGGACTTGCGGCCATCGTGTCCTCGGACAGGAGCGACACCCCCCGTCCCCTCGTCGTGACCGAATCGGGGCGGGCTTTCCGCTTGTCCGTGGCGGATTTGGCGAATGGATTCGAGGAGGTCGGGGCGATCCGGCTTCCCAAGCGGGTCGATACAAGGAGGGCGCAGTCGAGGAGGGATGTCGCCTCAACCCTCAACGCCAAGCGGGACGAGTTCAGGCCGCTTCGCGGGAAGGAGGCCAAGAGGCGGGAAGAGGGGTCGCGGGGGAAGGTCGACGAGCTTCGCCATCGGATGAGGGCGCATCCTTGCCATTCCTGCCCCGACCGCGACGAGCATTCCCGGTGGGCGGATCGGTACTTCAAGGCCCTGAGGGACAAGGATCGGCTCACGGAGCAGATCTCCAGGGAGACGGGAACGATCGCCCGGGCCTTCGACCGGCGCTGCGGGGTCTTGACGACCCTCGGGTATCTCGAGGGGGAAGGGGAGGGGACGACGCCGACGTCGTGGGGGACGATGCTCCGGACGATCTACTCCGAAAACGACCTGGTCATCGCCGAGTGCCTCAGGAGGGACGTGTGGGCGGGGCTCGGGCCGCCGGCGTTGGCGGCCGTGGTGTCGACGCTCGTGTACGAGGGCCGACGGGAGGACGAGGGTCGGACGCCCAGGATCCCGCAGGGTCCGGCCGGGCCGCTGGGCCTGGCCCTTCGGGAGACCGTCCGGGTGGCGTCGGCGATCAACGACCGTCATCAGGACGTCGGCCTGCCCCGGGTCGAGACGCCCCAGTGGGGGATCGTCGGGCCCGTGCACGCTTGGGCCCAGGGGAAGGGCCTGGAGGCCGTCCTCAAGGGATCGGACCTGGCGCCGGGTGATCTGGTTCGATGGTTTCGGCAGGTCATCGACGTCCTGGACCAGGTCGCGGACGTGGCTCCGGATCCGTCCGTCGGGACCGCGGCCGAGCGCGCGATCGCGGGAATGAGGAGGGGCGTCGTCGCGTAGGCTTGCCGCGTGAAGGGGCTCAGGAACGCGGTGTTCGCGGCGGCGGCCGGCTGGGTGATTCACCTCGCCTTCCCGTCCTTCGGTTGGTGGCCGGCGGCCCCGATCGGGCTTGCTCTTCTGTGGTGGGCGCTCGAGAACGCGACGGTTGTGGGGGGACTC
>CAYTLH010000005.1:0-9922 GCA_964438525.1 uncultured Demequinaceae bacterium
GGCGGCCTCCTCGCGCGCGGACTCGAGCGATCGACGCGAGACGTCGATCCCCGTGACGACGGCTCCACGCCGGGCGAGCCGTGAGGCGTAAAGCCCGGGCCCGCATCCGAGGTCGAGGACCCGGGAGCCCGCACCGATCGAGAACCGGCTCGAGATCCAGTCGACCGACCGGTCGATGAAGTCGAACGGGCGGGAGGAGAAGTACGTGCTCGGGTCGAGGTGATGGGCGAGCATGCGCTCCGAGATGTGGGGATCGTTCCAGAACTCGGGCGTGGTGTAGGCGGAGAACGGCTCAGGCCGTTCAGGTGCGGTATGGGTAGGCATGATGACTCCTTGAGCTGATGGTGGATGGGGGCTGGGTGTGCGCCATTCGCGGGGCCTGGATGGCCGACCGTCGCGAAGAAGCCCTAGGAGATCACCCGAGCAGTGTACACGCGTGACCCGGTGGCGTCTCCACGTCGCTATACCTGGCCGGCCCGCGCGATGAGTCCGGGCAGGTCGGCCATGTCGCTGAACACCGTCGTCCCGGGACCCTCGAGCCGCTCGCGCCGCGACAGCCCGCCCGCGTATCCCAATGCCATCATCCCGGCCGCCCGCGCCGCCTGCACCCCGGGCCCCGTGTCCTCCACGACGATGCAGTACCCGGGTTCGACCCCCATTTCCGACGCCGCACGCAGAAACAGGTCCGGGGCGGGTTTACCCCGGCCTACCTCCTCGCCGGAGAAGATCCGACCCTCGAACCGCTCGTACAGGCCGGTCGCGCCGAGTGTCAGCCGCATCCTCTGGTGACTCCCAGACGAGGCCACGCACGTCGGCACCTCGATACGATTGAGGGCCTCGACGATGCCGGGAACAGGCTTGAGCTCCGCGGCCACCGCGACCTCAAAGACCGGAAAGTACCGCTCGGCCCAGTCGAAGTCGATGGAACGACCGTGCCTCTTGGCAAGGTCCTCGAGCATGTACTCGTTGGAACGCCCGACGTACCGCTCGATTTCCCCCTCGGTCACGTCCCATCCTTTACCGCGTAAAACCTCCACGACGGTCCTGATGGCGAGCGGTTCGCTGTCGACGAGCACGCCGTCGCAATCGAAGATGACCAGGCCTACGGGTTTGGACATGCCACGAGCGTATCCCCAAGGAGGCCACCGGCAACGGCCGAAGGGTCGCCACGGGAGATCAGGGCACGACAGAATGGGCCCATGATCGAACCTGTCACCATCGTGAACGGCCACTGGCGCGTCGGGCTCGTTCCGGAGAACGGCGGCTGCGTCGCGTCCGGCCAGGCCCGCGTCGGCGACTCCTGGATCGACGTCCTGAGGCCCACCCCGGCGGACCGCCTGGGGGAACGCTGGGACACCGCGTCCTTCCCCCTCATCCCCTGGTCGAACCGCATCCGCAACGGCCGTCTCCTATGGGAGGGGACAGCGTACAGGCTCCGCCGCTGGGGGACCGAAGACTTCGCCATGCACGGGACTGCGGTCGAGTTCCCGTGGAAGGTCACGGACAAGGGCACCGACCACGCCACCATCCGGTTCGACGCCCGCCGGTACTACGGGGTGAACTTTCCGTGGGGGTTCGTCGCGACCGTCACGTTCACCCTCGAAGGCCCACGCTTCACCTGGTCGATGACGATCGAAAACGTCGACGACGAGGCCTTCCCGTGTGGCCTGGGCCACCACCCCTACTTCGTCCGGCGACTCACGTCTGACGATGGCGCGCCCCTAAGCGAGGAAGCGAGCCTTCAAGTCAACTGCGAACGCTCCTACGTGCTGGAGAACGGAATGGCGGGCGGGCCGGCCGGAACGATTCCCGCCGTAGAGGACTTCCGGGCCCCCCGCCCCTTGGGTCAGGACTTCGTCGATAGCTGCCAGACCGCCCGATCGTCTCCCATCGCGGCGACCATCGAATACCCCGATACCCTCATCGTCGACATCGAGGCGGACGACCTGTTGTCCCACGTCGTCGTCTACCTTCCCGTCGACGAGCCGTTCTTCGCCGTCGAGCCGGTGACCAACGCCAACGACGCCTTCACGCTTCACGCCGTCGGCGTCCCCGAAGTCGGGGTCCTGTCCATCAAGCCTGGGGAATCGTTGTCGACGGAGTTCTCGCTCGTCGTCCGGTGATGCCGCCTCCCGACCCGACGGCCTGGGTCGCTGGCGACCCCTTCCTCGCCCGTCGTCCGGTCACTCGCTCAGGCCACTCCACTGAGCGGGGGGAGGCGGAGGGGGAGGAAAATCGGGGGGCAGGTGGTTGTACTCGGCCTCCAAGAATTCCAGGGTCCTGGCGATCATTTCGAGGAAATCGTCGACTTCCCCGTAGTCATAACTGTTGAACTTCCGGGACAGGCTGAACTCGTGCTGTCGGATATCTAGGGCCCTCAGGCGCGGGGCCAATCCGGCCATGGCAGCCGCGACCGCCTCCAAGTAGTCGTCGACCTCGTCCGGGTCGTAACCGGTGGTCAGCTTCTTGATGGTGAAGGACCTGTCCATAACGTCGTAGGGGGTCAGGAGGGGCTGGTAATTCTCGCCGTGCACTCGACGCCCTCGTCCCAGGATCGCCATCACCACCTCCTCCGCAGGTTCTATTATGCTTATCAGGCGCAACGGCTCCGTCAAGGGGCCGACGTGCGGGTGTAGTTCAATGGTAGAACTTCAGCTTCCCAAGCTGATGGCGCGGGTTCGATTCCCGTCACCCGCTCCCACGATGACTCCTAGGATGTGCTCCTCGCCGACCCGGTGACTTGTTCACCGGTGGTGAGCAGGCATACCATCTCGTCCGCCCCATAGCCGGCGGCCTCCTCGGTCGGGTACAGGACCGAGTAGAACAGGTCGGATTCGAGGTAGGACTCCCCGGTGTATCCCACGAAAGCCGGGCCTTCGCAGAGCTCGCTGACATGAAGACGGAAGGCCAGATCCCCCTCGACGTCACCCTCCCCGATTTCGGCGATGGCGTATACCTCGCCGACGTGCGGCTGGGAGCATGCAACGACGCTCGGGGCGTCCACTGAGGTCGTCGACGACGTTCCCGAGGCCGATATCGCCGAAGTGTCATCGAGGATGCAGTCCCCGACGGACAATCCGAACCAGAACTCGGATGTGGAAAGCTCCGTCAACGCCCCCGCGACGGACGGATCGAAGGGCTGCACCCCCGACGGGACACATGAGCCATCCTCCGCCCCGGCGGTGGCCGAATAGGAATAGGAGGAGCCCGACGCCGTCGTCAGGACGACGCAGAACGAGTCTGCCCCGGCGTAGAACTCCACGGTGGGGTCGTCGACGCTGGCCCCGATGACCGTTTCACCCACGGAATACACCCCGTCTTCATACATCACGAAGGGCTCGTGGCCCGCCGAATACTGCTCCTCAACCTCCTCCCCGATGGCCGTGACGTCGGCCCGGGCCGACCAAGCCTCACCGGTGAACAGGAGAAAGTACACCGCCGCCGCCCCCGCCGCCGCCAGGACCAGGAAGACCGCTGCGACGGTAAGCCAGAAGCCGACCCTGCCCCTCCGTTCACCCGCCAGTTCCGGTATATCCATGGAGGAGAGGTCCGGTTCGGGGAGAGACGAGGCAACCGCGGGCATGAAGGCCCCGGGACCAGGCGCCCCCGGGCCCGGAGGGTCGCTCCGCTGATCGGGCCGCTCGGAACGCGGGGCCGTCGGAGCGGCCGGTGCCGCCGGGGTGGCCGGTGCCGCTGGAGTCGTCGGGGCAGGCGGTGTCGCCGGGGTGGCCGGGGTCGAGTCGGGGGGTGGAGACGTCTGGTACGGGGACGTCGGAGACGACGGGGGTGTCGGATACTCCGGGGTCGGGGAGGACGGTGGGGGGGCGGGAGTCGGAACCGGGGAAGGCGTGGGTGGGGTGGGCGACGGCGCCGGACCCGGTTGAACGGGCGCAGGTTCCGGCGGTGGAGCGGTAACCGGCGGGATCTCCTGAGGGGGATTGACCGGAGCGAATATGGGCCGCGAGGGCTGTTCCGGCTGCTGGCCCGGGACGCCCTCAGGGTCGTTCGACGGCGGATTGGT
This sequence comes from uncultured Demequinaceae bacterium, assembly GCA_964438525.1. GTDB lineage: Bacteria > Actinomycetota > Actinomycetes > Actinomycetales > Demequinaceae > JAFGBM01. The sequence continues at coordinate 4,022 of CAYTLH010000005.1, forward strand.
CACCGCGGCCTCCTCGTCATGCCTGGAATGCTACCGGGACAAGGGCGGCAATGCCCTATTGCGCGGACCCCTGGACGGAACCGATTCCTTCATAGTCGTATTCGGTGATATAGCACCGCCAGCCCCTCAGGCCCAGGTCCCACCCGTATCGGGACACGTAAGAGTAGTCGAAGTAGTAGATGGACTGTTCGTAGGCGATTCCCACATACGACTCGAACTCGGCCACACAAGCGTCCGCGACGACCTCATCGAACGAGTCCGAGTACACCTCCTCCGTGAATTCTCCTGTGGCATACACCTCCCCGTAATGAGGCTCATCGCATGGCACCACCTGGACGATGCCCATGAGGTCCTGGTCTTCGTCGTAGGGGACCAGAAGGCATTGGCCGACGACGAGGTCGGCGAATTCGGTTTCGATGGCGTTGGGGCTTGAGCGGGCGAGGTCCGCATATGGGTCGACGGGGTCTGGGTCAATCTCGGGATGGGAGGGCTCGGGCTCGATCAGGGCCAATTCGCTCTTCACCCGATCGACGAGGTCATCCCACCCGGGAGTCTCGTGTTCCGGGGCCGGGGTCGACGCCGAGCACGCCGACAACCCCGCTACCGCGACAAGCCCCACCACGAGGCGAGTGATGTTGACCATGATCGACTATCCCTTCTTCCCCATCATCGTGCCATTGGCGCGTGTCGCTGCGCCAGGGGGCTCTCCCTCGCTCCTACCGTGGAGACGTCGCCGCTTCCGGTGGCGAGAAAGCCCCTCGGAGTAAGCGTCCGAGGGGCTTCCGCTTGGGCTGGTCAACCGCAGGTCGCGCCTTCCTCAAGACTCCTGAGCGCGCTGTACGAGGCCGCGACGCTCCCGTCCGAGCTGGACACCGTGACACACCAATCGAGTGCGGAGTTCACGTCTGTGGTCAGGACGGCTCCCTCGAGGATGGCCTCGAAAGGATCGAGCATGCCTTGGCCCCCACCTACCTCGTAGACCCCGCCCTCGAGGGTGACCTCCGGTGCGTCGTCGTTGTCGACGAACCAGGTGGCGATCTGGTAACCGAGCGTGGACGCGTCCGCCTTCGCATCGAGAAGCTGTTTCGCATCCGAGGGCCCACTCGAGCACCCCGCCATCATCGCAACCGCGCACGCCGAGGCGATTCCGGCCCCCATCGCCGCCGTCAATCGTTTCCTCATGGCCATCCCTTCCCCACGGGACCCTCCCACGGGCTTGCGCCCAGCCTAACGGGGAAGGGACCCGGGCGCCGGGCAAGGCAAAGGCCCCTCGGAGTAAGCGTCCGAGGGGCCCTGCCATGGCTTCGAGTTCTCGACACCCGCCGATCGCTCGACGGGCCCGAATGCCGCCATTGACGATGCGGCGCCGCGCCTTGCGACGCGACCTCGAAACCCACCATCCGGGCCGCCGGCCCCTGTGCCGTCACCCACAGTTCTCGGTGCTGCCCCGAAGGACTCAACCTCGACTCGGACCACCGTTGTCCAGATGGCTCAGGATCTCGATTCTCCGATCCGCCGGTTGCCCGGTTTCTCTGCGAGGGATCGCGATCCCGATGGGTACCTGTCTAGTCCGCTCCGAGTGGCCGCGCAAGGGGATTTCCGGACCATTTTTCGTCCACCGTTTCTTCACAACCTTGTCCACCGTTCGCCCCGTTGGGAACACGCTTGTTCACACCCATGTGGACGAAACTCGTGGACAACCGTTTACCTAGCCCCTCCCGTCGTCCCTCCCTCAATATTTCGTGACATCAAGGCTTGGCGTCGAGACTGTAGACTGAGCTGCCGCCCCGTCGTCGAGATGGCCGTCGCAACCCCTCATTCGTCGTTCCTAAGGAAACCATGTCTGCTTTCGTGCACCCGACCCGGCGCCAGATCAACCTGGTCGTCTTCGCCCTCATGGTCGGCATGTTCCTCGCCTCGCTGGATCAGATGGTCGTCATGACCGCCATTCGCACCATCGGGGACGACCTCCATGGCCTCACCGTTCAGGCGTGGGTGACGACGGCCTACATGGTAGCCGCAACGCTCACGACGCCCCTCTACGGGAAGCTCTCCGACATGTTCGGCCGGAAGCCCTTCTACGTGACCGCCATCGGCCTCTTCATCCTCGGCTCGGCCCTGTGCTCCATCGCAACCTCGATGTACCAACTCGCGGCCTTCCGCACCCTCCAGGGTGCGGGCGCCGGCGGGCTCATGGCCCTTGCCATCATGATCCTCGGCGATCTCCTCTCGCCCAAGGAGCGGACCCGCTACCAGGCGGCCTTCTTCGCGGTCTGGGGCGTCTCGTCGGTTCTGGGCCCCGTTCTCGGGGGATTCTTCGCCGGGACCGACCACATCCTCGGGGTCTCCGGCTGGCGATGGATCTTCCTCATGAACGTGCCCCTGGGGCTCCTCGCGCTCGCCCTCATCGTACGAGTGCTGCACGTCCCGCACCTGGGGCACCCGGCCGAGACCGTCGACTGGGCCGGGGTCGGGGCGTTGATCGTGGCCCTCGTTCCGCTCCTCGTCGTCCTCGAGCGGGGTCAGGATTGGGGCTGGAGGACCCCCACGTCCCTGGCCCTCTTCGCCGTCTCACTCGCGGGGTGGGTGGCCTTCTTCTTCATCGAACGCGCGGCGGGGGAGGATGCCCTCTTGCCCTTCAGGATGTTCCGGGTGCAAACGGTCTGGGTTACGACCATCATGAACTTCATCATGGGATTCGCCATGTTCGGGGGGATGGCGGGCCTCCCCCTCTACCTTCAGATCTCTCGGGGCATGAGTCCGACCCGGGCGGGCCTGACCATGGTCCCGTTCACCATCGGGATCTCCCTGGCCGCCGTCATCGCCACCCGCATCATTCACAACACCTTGAGGTACAAGTGGATTCCCGTCACGGGGTCGTTCGTGCTCATCGTCGGCACCCTGATGCTTTCCCGGCTCCAATACGATTCCCCGTTCTCTCACATCGTCTGGGGCGGGCTCGTCTTCGGGATCGGGATCGGGTGCCTCATGCAGCCGCTCATGCTTGCCGTCCAGAACTCCCTTCCGGCCCAGGACAATGGCGCGGGCACGGCGTCCGTCATGTTCGCCAGGCAGATCGGAGGGTCCCTCGGAGCGGCCGTGTTCCTGTCGATCCTCTTCAGCACCGTCGCGGAGCGCATCAAGGACGCCTTCGCCGTGGCGGTCACCAACCCCGCGTTCCAGGCGGCGGCCTCGGACCCCGCCGTCCTATCGACCGGGAAGAACGCCGTGGTGCTCCAGGCGATCACCACCGGCGACATGGCCCAAGCCGAGGCCGCCGGGATCTCGCTGGACGACACCTCGTTCCTTGCGGACCTTCACCCCGATATCGCGGCCCCGTTCCGGATCGGGTTCTCGAACGCCATCAACCTCGTCATGCTCATCGGGGCGCTCATCATCGTCCTGGCCTTCCTCGTCTCCTTCCTGCTGCCCTCACTCAAGCTCAGCGAGAAGTCCGGGCTGGAAACCCTCATAGACGAGCGGGCCTCCCAAGAGGAAAGCCCGGCGGAGGCTGAGGCCGATGGGGAAAGGGACGAGGCCCTCCTCGATGCCGGGGCGGGCTAACCCCAGACGAGGGCGCGGGTCGGGTCGTGCAACACGGCTGCGACGTCGGCGAGCGCCCGGGACCCAAGCTCACCGTCGACGAATCGGTGATCGATGGACAGGGCCAGCTGCGTCACCCACCGGATCACGACCTCGTCCTCATGCACCCACGGCTGCTTCCGGATCGAGCCGAACGCCAGGATCGCCGCCTCCCCCGGGTTGAGAATCGGGGTCCCCGTGTCGATCCCGAAGACCCCGACGTTCGTGATGGTGATGGTCCCGTCTTGGGTTGCACTCGGGGGCGTCGTCCCGTTCCTCGCCTCGCTCGTCAGTTGCTGAATCTCCTGGGCGAGGGTATGGAGGTCGTACCGGTGGGCGTCCTTGATGTTCGGCACGATGAGTCCCCTCGGCGTGGCCGCCGCGACCCCGAGGTTGACGTAGTGCTTGTACACGATCTCCTGCCGCTCGTCGTCCCACGAGGCGTTGATCTCCGGATGGCGGCGGACGGCGAAAAGGAGCGCCTTGGCGACGATGAGGAGGGGAGTCACCTTGACGTCGGTGAACTCCTTGTCCTGTTTGAGCCGGGCGACGAGATCCATGGTCGCCGTGACGTCGAGGGTGTGGAAGACGGTGACGTGAGGTGCGGTGAAGGCCGAACGCACCATCGCCTCGGCCGTACGCTTTCGGACCGACTTGACCGGAACCCGCGTCACCCGACCATCGGCGCTGACGACCCCGGATTCCAGCCACGGTTGGTCGTCGCCCGCGTAGGTGGCGAGCGTCCTCGCTTCCGTCTCCTTTGCGTGCTGGAGAACGTCCTCCCGCGTCACGATCCCCCCCGGGCCCGACGGCGTGACGGTCGAGAGGTCGATCCCGAGTTCCCGGGCCAGGCGTCGTACGGGAGGTTTGGCGAAAACCGGGTGGTTGATCTCGGCGTCCGACTCTTCCTCGAACGGGGAGAACACCTCGACCCGGGACGACCGCCTCGGGGCATCCTCCGCCTTCACCCCGTAGCCGACCAGCACGCTCGACGCGGGTTCTTCCGCGGTGGGTTCCCGGCCGACCGGCGGGGAGGCGGGGGCGTCGGGTGGCGTCGGCGGATTCCAGGCCGACGTGGCCTTGGTAGGTTCCCGGCCATCCGTGGGGGCCTCGACCCGGTCGGGTTCGTCCCAGTCGATTCCGGATTCTTCGACGGGCTGCTCGGCGGCGGGCCCCTCCGGGTCGACGTCGAACACCACCATGGGGGCACCGACGTTCACCGTGTCGCCCTCCGCCACCAGTAGTTCGGACACACGGCCGTCGACCGGGCACGGGATCTCCACGAGCGACTTCGCCGTCTCGACCTCGACGAGGGGCTGGTTGACCTCGACGGCGTCGCCGATCCGAACCCGCCAGGTGACGATGTCGGCCTCCGTCAACCCCTCTCCGGCATCGGGGAGGTTGAAGGTTTCGAACCGTGGCATCGCGTCCTCCTAGTGGGCCAAGACCCGGTCGACCGAATCGAGAAGACGGTCCAGGCTGGGAAGGTACTCGTGTTCGTATTTCGCCCCTGGATAGGGCGCGTAGAAACCCCCCACCCTCAGGACCGGCGCCTCGAGGTGGAAGAAAGTCTCCTCGGTCACTCGGGCGGCCAATTCCGCGCCCACACCGAAGGCGGTCGGGGCCTCGTGAACCACCACACACCTTCCGGTCTTCTTCACCGAGCGTGTCACCGTCTGGTGGTCGAGAGGGCTGACCGATCTGAGGTCGATGACCTCGACGCTCGATCCCTCCTCCTCGCTCACCTGTGCCGCCTGCAAGGCGAGCCGGACCGTCGGACCGTATCCCACGATCGTGATGTCGTCGCCCCGCTTCACGACCCGAGCACGCCCCATCGCCGCCGTCGCACCAGTCTCATCGAATGGGGCGTCGACGTCGACGTCGGCCTTGTCCCAGTATCGAGCCTTGGGTTCGAAGAAGAGGACGGGATCGGGACAGGCGATCGCCTGCTGGATCATGGTGAAACCGTCTTCCGGCGTGGCGGGGGACACCACTCTGAGGCCCGGGGTATGGGCGAAATAGGCCTCCGGGCTTTCGGAGTGATGCTCGATGGCCCCGATACCCCCGGCGAAGGGCACTCGAATGGTAACGGGAAGCTGGATCCGTCCTTTCGACCGGTAGTGCATCTTCGCCAGTTGGGTGGTGATCTGGTCGAACGCCGGGAAGACGAATCCGTCGAATTGGATCTCGCATACGGGACGGTAACCCCGCATGGCCAATCCGATCGCCGTGCCGACGATTCCGGCTTCCGCGAGAGGGGTGTCGACGACCCTGCTCGGGCCAAAATCCTTGTGCAACCCATCCGTCACCCGGAACACG
>CAYTLH010000006.1:0-2607 GCA_964438525.1 uncultured Demequinaceae bacterium
CAACTTTTCCGACCGCAGTATGTTTATTAAAAGTTCTCATGTTTTATATTTTTAAGTTGTGCCAAATGCACTATACACGATGTTGAACTAAATCCCTTCGGGATAGCTCTTTCAAATATAGCACAATTCTTTTTACCATAATTACGTCATACCTTTCATTTCTCACATATTAAAAAATAAAAACTATGAGAAAAAAGAAAGGTTTTACCATTGTTGAGCAGGCTATTGCTTCTGTTCCGGCTTTTGCCGATGTAAAGAAAAGACTCGAACATCAAGTCGAGCTTCGGGGACAAAGTACAAGTACACTTCAAAATTACATCCGGCGTATTGCGCTGTTTGTAATCCATTTTGGACGCTTGCCCGATCAGATAAGCGAGGATGAGATTAACGAATATCTTGTATCGCTTGCCCGTGACCCCAGGTCGCCTTCGCGCAGTAGTTTTAAACACATGGTGTATGGGCTGCGCTACTACTACCGATTGTTGGGGATGAACAAAAAAGCCATTGCCCTGCCATCGTTGAAACGAGACACAAAGCTTCCGATTATTTTAAACCGACAAGAATTGAGGGAGCTATTTACTGCTCCTGCTTTACTTAAACAACGCATTGTACTTACGCTGATATACTCTGCCGGTTTACGTGGACAAGAAGTCATTAATCTCAAAATATCAGATGTTGATTTTGAGCGGATGACCATTCATATTCGTCAGACGAAATATAAAAAAGATCGCATAGTTCCACTCTCACCCACCATGGCTATTGGGCTGAAGAAGTATCTGTCGGCCGAAAACCCACACATCTGGCTTTTTAACGGTAAGGAAGCGAGCGGAAAATACAGTGTTCGTGGCTTGTCGTGGATCATGCGTGAGAATCTCAAAAAAACATCTATCACAAAAGAGCTGAACCTGCACTCGTTGAGGCACAGCTATGCGACCCACCTGCTCGAAGAGGGACTCAATATTGTTACCCTTAAAGAGCTGCTGGGGCATTCTGAAATTACCACAACAATGATTTACTTACATGTGGCACAGTGTAAACACATTCATCCACACAGTCCGCTGGATACGCTTTATAACCGGAGATGACCATGCGTTCGGATTTAGAAATAGCCGATATTGTCCGGCGGTTTGGAAAGGAATATATCGAAAAATACGATCCATCGGCAGAGAAAATGAAAGTACTGTTTGACATTTTGCAATGCCGTACTTTGGCACTTGGCGGGCACGAAGAGCGTTGTGATTGCTGTAATGAAGTACGTTACAGCTACAACAGCTGTGGCAACCGTCATTGCCCTAAATGTTTGTCAGCCAAACAAGCCAGATGGATCGAAAAGTTGATTGACGAAACGCTTCCGGTAAAGCATTATCACATTATTTTCACAGTACCACACGAACTGAACCCTGTTTGCTTGTTTGACAAGAGCATGTATTACAAGGTACTGTTTTCGGCAGTTTGGCGGACGCTACATAGCTTTGGTTATACACATTATGGTGTCGAAAGCGGTGCTGTTTGCGTGTTGCACACCTGGGGGCAAAACCTATCGCTGCACCCACATATTCATTGTATTGTTCCGGCAGTGGGATATTCGCTCAAAGGCGATTGGAAACACATTGGAACCTACGATGACTATCTCTATCCGGTACATCAGTTGAGTGCTACCTTTAAGGGAAAGTTTTTGGATAGCCTGGAGCGTTCCCTTCGAAAAATGGGCATGAATTCCGGGTTCGATCCTTTATTGCAACAGGCATGGAATAAACCCTGGGTTGTTTTTTGTGAATCTTCACTGGCAAAATCAGAGCATGTGATCCGTTATTTGGGACAGTATACGCATCGGGTGGCCATTAGCAATGATCGTATTCTTAGGATGAGTGAAACCCATGTGACTTTTATTGCGAAAGATTACCGGGACCGTGCCCAAAATAAGCCTGTAACTTTGACCGGTGTCGAGTTCCTGCACCGATTTTGTCTGCATATTCTCCCAAAGCGCTTTGTGAAAATTCGACGTTTTGGAATTTACAATCACACCACAAAACGGAATTTAGAGCTTCAATTTGAACCTGATGAGTCGATTATAGAAAAAGAAAACTCCAGGCAAAAAGAAACTTCACAAGAGCGGATAAAAAGGTTAACGGGTTTTGATATTGGGCAATGTCCAAAATGTAAAAAGGGGAGAATGATCATTGTGCGTGAACTACCACGAATACGTTCGCCATGCCGCCCATTACGACAGTTGGTTCACACATTCTTGCAGTAGATTACTCTTTACATCTCCAAAAAATCTTCATTTTAATGAGGAGTGGTACTATATTGTTTAAACTTTCGAATTTTTATCGTTTTTGAGCTCAGACTCTCACTCAAAGTGCTCCAAAAATAGATATTGACTTACGTTAAGCCACAAGTCTTATTTTCCAAAACGTCTTAAAAATCAATGAAAACCGTCGATAAGTACATAGAACTGGTGCTGGTGACCGGGATGTAGTTCAACATGGACTCATCGCTGGGTCTTGCAGACCGCTCATAGTACTATTTATTAGCTTTAGTTTTTTCTGTTACATTTGAATGTATAACCAATAGAAATACCAAACATTGGAAAAATGGATGGATTGC
>CAYTLH010000007.1:0-3254 GCA_964438525.1 uncultured Demequinaceae bacterium
GGGGTGTTCGGCGTCGAGGCTCTTGATGGCGGCCGTCGCGAGACGCCCGGTGGCGGCCTTGAGGCGCTTGAGGGTCTCGACGCGGGTATCGGCTGCCATGACGCCACTATAGGGCCGCGTTGTCGGAAGTAGACAAACGGCGGGGTTTTCACCGGCCCGGTTACAGGGATCTGGCCAGGATCTCCGCAAGGGCCGGCGGGACATTGGTGGGGGGAAGGCTCCTCAGGCGTGCCTCGAACCTATCGGCCTCCAGGCGCTCGGCCGGCACCACTTCACCCCCGGTGCTCAGGTTCTCGCACATGAGTCGGGCCTGGTCGACGAGTCCCGAACTGGGGCCTTCCCTCTCTCGTGCGATCTTGCCGAGGCTTCCGGTGATCGGATGCCCTCCCGCGGGCGTGACCTGCGAGACGAGCCGCGCGATCACCTCGGCGGCTCCGTCGTCGGTCAGGGCCGGTGCCCCTATATCGGCGAGGACCCCAGGGACGAGTTCGTCGATGACCCACTTGCTTTCCTTCGCCGAGTGGCTCGCGAGACCGAAGAGGTCGTCTCCGTTGTACCCGGCCGCCACGAGGTGCGCGGCCACCTTGGGCCAGTCGCTTGCGGGGAGTGCCCCGAAATGGTGGACGGCCGCGATGCACAGGACGTCGTCACCGGTGCTCATGGACAGGACGCTAGTCCAGATCGTGGGCGCGGGCTAGGGGCCGGGATCGAGTCGGCGGGGCGGGATTTGACACCGTCGCGCTTTGACGTATCCTTGTGAGCAGACGTTCATGAACAAGTGCTCACGATGGTTCCGGGGCGATGCCCTCGGGTGCCCCGCATACGAAAGGACCGGCATGGCAACGATTTCGATCGAGGGGCTGACGAAGGATTTCGGGGCCCATCGGGTGGTGGACGACGTCGCCTTCGACGTCGAGGGGGGAGGCATTACGGGATTCCTCGGACCCAATGGGGCCGGGAAGACGACGACCTTGCGTATGGCGCTTGGGCTCGTCACCCCGACGGCCGGACGGGCCCTCATCGGGGGAAAGAGGTACATAGATATCGATCAGCCCCGTCGGATGGTGGGCGCCTTGCTCGAGGCGACGGGGTTCCACCCCGGACGTCGGGGAAGGGACCACCTCCGGGTCCTCGCCCGGGCCGCGGGAATGCCGGGCGGTCGCATCGACGAGGTCCTCGACCTTGTCGAGCTCGGTCCAGCAGCCGACGACCGGGTTCGCACCTACTCGCTCGGGATGAGGCAGCGGTTGGGCCTCGCGGCGGCGCTCCTCGGCGACCCCGAGGTCCTCGTCCTCGACGAGCCGGCCAACGGGCTCGATCCCGCCGGGATCGCGTGGCTTCGTGATTTGCTCAAGGGGCTTGCCGCCGAAGGCCGCACCATCCTCGTCTCCAGCCATGTCCTGTCCGAGGTTCAGCAGGTCGCCACGGACGTCGTCATCATCCAGGACGGCACCCTCCGATATTCGGGCGCGCTCGCCGACCTCCCGGGCCCGTCCCTCGAGGACGCCTTCCTTTCCCTCACCGCAACCACATGAAAGGCCCATCAGCGATGCATACGTTTCACCGGCTCGTTTCCAACGAGTTCCTCAAACTCCGCACGACGCGAAGCCCGTTCGTCGTCGTCGCCGCGGCCCAACTCGTGGTCGTCCTCGGCATCAGCGGCGTATTCGTCGGCGGCCGGGATCCCCGTGACGCCCAGACTGTGCTTCTCGCCTTCAGCCACGTCGGCATCGTCTCGGTATTCTCCCTCATGCTCGGGATCGTCGCCGTGGCGGGGGAATACCGGAACAAGACCGTCACCGACACCTACCTCACCACGCCGTCGCGCGGGCGAGTCATAGCCGCGAAGATCGTGGCCTACGAGGTCGTCGGAGTCGTCATCGGCCTGCTTGCCACCATCACAGCCCTCGCGACGACGGCCGTCTGGCTTGGCGTCAAGGGCACGGGCCTCGACCTGGCGATGCCGGGATTGGGGAGGACCGTCGTCGGATGCGTCGTGTGGAACGTGTGCTTCGCGGCCGTGGGGGTGGGCGTGGGGGCCCTCGTCCGCAACCTCAGCGGGGCGGTAGCCGGGGCTCTCGTCTGGATCGCCGTGGTGGAGGGAATGGTCGGGCAGCTGATCGGCGCCGCCGCCAGGTGGTTGCCGTTCCGAGCGGGTGGGGCCTTGCAGGGGCTTCCGGCCCTCAACGGCGAACAGCTCTCGCAAGTCGGCGGTGGTCTCGTGCTGGTCGTATACGCGGCGGCCTTCGTCGCCGTCGCCCTCGCGACTAGCATGAGGCGTGATGTCACCTAGCCCGTTCGACCACCTCGCCTCCGCGCACCGGCGCCTTGCCGACGCGCACCGGGCCGTCCGGGAGAAAGTGACCCGGTCGGGTTCCTCCCCCGAGATCCGGGAGAAGCTCGTCGACGCGGCTGAACGGCTTGTGGCCGAACGCCAGGTCTCGACCATCACCACCCGGGATATCGCCCGGGCTGCCGGGCTTTCCGACGGCGTGCTCTACAACTACTTCGCGGACAAGAACGACCTGGTCGTGGCCGCTTTGGTCAGGCGCGTCGACGTCGAGCTCGCCGCCTTCCAAGCCGCCCTGCCGACCTCGGGGGAGGGGGACGTCGAGGAGGGGCTGGTGGCCTATGCCCGGGCGATATTGGACTTCGCGACCGCGATGATGCCGACGATCGTGGGCCTGATGTCCGAACCCGACCTCCTCCACCAGTTCCTGGCCGAGATCCACGACAGGGAATACGGCATCCATCGGGAGTACGAGCGGATCGTCGCGTACCTCGAGGCCGAGCGGGGGCTCGGGCGGCTGGGGGAGTTCGACGTCGAGGCCGCCGTGACGGCGCTCGTCGGCTCCATGGTGGCGCTGGCGATTGGCGGGATGGTGACGGGGCGCGACGAGGCCGAATCCCGGGAGCAGGTCCGGGCGGTCGTCCGCACGCTGCTCGGCGGGCTGGGTAGGCCTTAGGTTGACCGGACCGAAGAAAGGAACGCAGTATGACCCACCCCAACAGATCCATCATGTGGGGAATCGCCAGAGGCGACTTGTCCGTGCTCAAGAAGTCAGATAGCTAGACGCCGGATTGACCGGGTTGGCTGTTCTCGGGTTCGAGAACCGCGTCACTTGGGATCGATTCGCTCTGAGCAAGGTCCACCGATTCTGAGTAGATTTCTCGTCCGTCGGAAATCGAATCACCGAGCAAGTCGAGTGTTTCGATAGTCTCGAGTTTGGATTTTACGACCTCACCGAGGCTGT
>CAYTLH010000008.1:0-3656 GCA_964438525.1 uncultured Demequinaceae bacterium
CTCCTCGAATGCGGCCGATAGCACGGCGCGTTCGTGGCGGTCGAGTAGGGCGACGGCGTTCTTTCCCCTTCGTAGAAACGCCTTCATGAGCCGCTCCGGCTCATCGTCGCCCACAGGCCGTAGGAGTGCATGGCCTGGACGTCGGCTTCCATCGTCTCCAGCCCGCCGCTCGATACGACGGTCTTTCCCCCGTTGTGCACCTCGAGCATCTTTTTCTCCGCCTTTGCCCGCGACCACCCGAAGTGAGTCTGGAAGACGTGGGTGACGTAGCTCATGAGGTTGACGGGGTCGTTCCAGACGATCGTGACCCACACGTCGCCCAACCGCGTCGACGCCGAACGTCCGGTTTCTGGGGCCTCTCGGGGGTCCATGCCTCTCAGCCTAGGACGGGGTCATGATTGCTTCGCCCGCCCTATTCGGGGCCGCCCCCGTCGGAGCCCTCCGACCCGAAGGCCTTGTCGAGGATTTCCTTGCACGCCGGGCAGACGGGAAACCGCTTGGGATCCCGATTCGGCACCCAAACCTTCCCGCACAGGGCGATGACCGGCATCCCCGAGACCGCGGATTCGAGGATCTTCTCCTTGCGGACGTAGTGGGCGAAGCGCTCCGAGTCCCCCGGCTCGACAAGCTGGCGAACCTCCTCGCGCTCGACGGTGGCGGTTCCGCCCGAGGGGTCCTGTCCGTTGTGGGATTCGTCTGCCATGGGGCCATGGTACTTGGTGCCCCGATCGGATCGGTCAGGCGACCGCCCCCACGAGGCGCCCGCTGCGTCGGTCGTACAGGGATCCCGCCCACCGGATTCCGACGATCAGGGCAAGCGCCCCCGTCCCGATCCCCGTGACGAGGCCGACCCACCCCCACAGCGGGTTCCACAAGAGGGCCGCCACGAGGGGGAGTACGACGGGGGCGGCGACGATCCAAGAGACTCCGGAGGAGATGGCCTGGGCGAAGAGGCTCGCCCCGACGGAACCGAGTTGGGCGGAAAAGGGATTCTCACCTGGGGCGGGGGCCCGGTACGGGAGCACCACCGAGGTGACCGCCGAGACCCCGAGGCTGGTCCCCAAGACCCCGGCGCAGGCCCCGATGACCCCCGGGGCGAGGTCAGGCCTCCCGCTCACGGCGATCGACGCCACGATTCCCACCGCGACCATGGGGATCGCCCAGACGAGCACGGCCGTCGTTCGCCCCCACATGATCGCCCGGCCCAGCCTGCCCGAGGAGACGTCCAACCAGAGGGCCGTGGAGTCGTAGGCCACGTCGTTGTGTCGCCCCCATCCGATGGTCCCGGCCAGAAGGATCGGTACCCCGACGATGATGGCGACGAGGTCGTCCCTCCGGGACTCCACGAACGCGGGATAGACGAGGAAGAAGAACAAGATGGGGAAGACGGCGACGGAGAGGATCGTCGCGAGGTACCTGGGATCGGAGAACCAGTATCGGACGGCTCGTGCCCAGACGGCGACGGCGGCGTGGGAAGGTTCACCCCGGGTCCGGTGAAGGCGTTGCCACGTCTTTGCCCAGCGGCGTTCGAAACGGACCACGGTGGCCAGCACCGAATCGTCCCGGGCTCGGGCTCCGCCTCCTCGAGCGGTCGGGTGAACCAGGACGTGCGCGACGTTGATCCTCCACACGAGCCAGAGCATGACCACCCAAGCCGTGGAGATCGCCAACCGCCACAACACCCCGCCCCAGTCGCCCATCGATGCCGCCCCGGCGGCCCCGACAGGGGCGGCGACGGGGGTCAGGCGGAGGGACTCGAGGATGGGTCGGGCGTCGTACTCCAGGATGGTTTCCAGACCATCGGCGATCAGGATGGAGGCGAGGGGGGCGATGAGGAAGACTCCGACGATCCCGGACAGAAAGGCCGCCTCCCGGGATCGTCGCGACTGAAGGAGGCGAGCGGTCCACATCACCGACACTCGAGCCGATAGGACGATCGTCGCGAGGGTGAGCATCGCCCCTGCGAGAGCCACCGCGAATACCTCCCCACCATCGGGCAGCCACGATGTCGAGAAGACGATAAGGGTGGTGAAGAAGAAGAGGACCGGGATGGTCAGGAAGGCGGATACGGTAAGTCCCGGCATGATTCTCTTCGCTGGCACCCCGAGCGAGGCAAATCGTGCTGGGTCGAGCGAGTCGTCGAGCCCGGCGATCAATATGGGGACGGTCATCCATCCGACCACGAGGACGGCGACGATCGCGGTATAGGCGTCCATCCGCACATCGGGCGCCCGAAAGGACAGGTCGAGTGCCGCATAGGCGACAGATGGCAGGAGGGACAGGGTCCAGACCGCGGCGCCGATGAGGACAAGGATCCGCCACCATTCCCGCCTCAGTTGGTGAATGGTGATAGTGAGCCTGAGCCTCAGGATTGATGCAACCACGCGAGGTCCCGATACTCACCCACGTCTCCGACGAGCGAGACGAACCGATCCTCTAGGTCTTTTCCGGCGCGGACTTCGTCGAGGGTTCCGAAGGCGAGGACCTGACCCCCTCCGACGATCGCGACATGATCGCACAGCTTCTCGACGAGGGCCATGACGTGGCTGGACATGATCACCGTTCCCCCCGACCCAGCGAAGGTTGAAAGGATTCGGCGGATCGCCCCGGCCGAGACGGGATCCACAGCTTCGAATGGTTCGTCGAGCACGAGGATCTTGGGGGCGTGGACGAGGGAGCAGGCGAGAGAGACCTTCTTGAGCATCCCGGCGGAGTAGTCCGTCACCAGGGTGCGCGAGTAGTCCTGGAGGTCGAGGGCGGCGATGAGGTCGTCTCTCCGGGCCTCGACGGTCGAGGCTTCCATTCCCCGCAAGAGGCCGGAGTATGAGATCAGTTCGGCGCCAGTGAGTCGGTCGAAGGTCCGAAGCCCCTCGGGAAGGACCCCGAGGAGCGGCTTGGCGCGCTCCGGCTCGGCCCAGAGGTCGACTCCATACACGAGGACGGTTCCGGCGTCCGGGGTCAGGAGACCGGTTGCCATGGACAGGGTCGTGGTCTTGCCCGCCCCGTTGGGGCCGACGATGCCGTACATGGCCCCGATTGGGACGTCGAGGTGGAGTCCGTCCACGGCGACGGTTTCCCCGAAGCTCTTGCACAGGCCCTGGAGTGACAGGGCGACCTCGGGCGTGGACATGCCCTCAGAGTAGGGCCGTTCTAGAGGGTGGTGACAAGCAGATAGGCGATGTACGTGACGAATACCACGAGCAGGAACCCTCCTTCGAAGCGGTTGATGGTCCTGTCCTTCTTCAACCGGAACGCGGCGAGCCCAAGGACGACGACGACGAACGTGTAGACGGGAAGATCCCGGGACAGTATGAGGGGGTCGACGTCCGCGGGGTGAATGACTCCGGCGAGACCCACGACCCCGAGGGAATTGAAGACGCACGAGCCGATGATGTTGCCCGTGATGAGGTCGTGCTCTTGGCGACGGGCGGCCGCGAGGGCGCTGGCGAGTTCGGGCAGGGACGTGCCGAGGGCCACCACGGTCAGGCCGACGACGAGGTCGCTCATTCCGAGGCCGCGGGCCACGACCTTGGCCCCGTCGACGAGCACGAAGGAGGAGGTGACGAGAAAGACCAGACCGATGATCAGCCACATCGTGGCCTTCGGCCCCGAAAGGCGGAGTTCCCCGACCATCTCCTCGGCGTCGCTCGCCATCT
>CAYTLH010000009.1:0-7077 GCA_964438525.1 uncultured Demequinaceae bacterium
CGCATCATCGACGAGGGCGTGAAGAAGCGCATGGAGGAGGTGCTCGCCGAGATCAAGGACGGATCCTTCGCCAAGCGCTTCATCGCCGACCAGGACGCCGGCGGTCCCGAGTTCAAGAAGCTCCGGGCCGAGGGCGAGAGCCATCCGATCGAGGCCGTGGGTCCGAAGCTGCGCAAGCTCTTCCTGTGGAACAAGGCCGAGGACGCGGGCTACGAGGAAGGCAAGGTCGGCCAGGAGTGACGACGTACAAGCTCGCCGTCGTCCCCGGCGACGGCATAGGACCGGAGGTGGTCGCGGAGGGGCTCAAGTGCCTCGACGCGGCCATCGCCGGGACGGGTCTGGAGTTCACGCGGACCGAGTTCGACCTGGGCGCCAAGAGGTGGCACGCCACGGGCGAGACCGTGACGGACGCCGACCTCGAGGCGATCCGCAAGAACGACGTCATCCTGCTGGGCGCCATCGGGGACCCGACCGTCCCCAGCGGCGTGCTCGAGCGCGGGGTGATCCTGAGGCTCCGGTTCGACCTCGACCAGTACGTCAACCTGCGCCCCTCCCGGCTGTACCCGGGGGAGGTCTCCCCGCTCGCGAACCCCGGCGACGTGGACTTCGTCGTCGTCCGGGAGGGCACCGAGGGCCCGTACACGGGCAACGGCGGGGCCTTGCGGGTCGGCACGCCGCACGAGATCGCCACCGAGGTGAGCGTCAACACGCGCCACGGCGCGGAGCGGGTGGCCCGGTTCGCGTTCGAACTGGCGGCGAAGCGACGGCGCAAGCACGTGACGCTCGTGCACAAGCACAACGTCCTCGTCCACGCCGGGCACCTCTGGCGAAGGACGGTCGAGGACGTGGCCCCGGAGTTTCCGGACGTCACATGGGATTACCTCCACGTGGACGCGGCGACGATCTTCCTGGCCAAGGAGCCGAGCCGATTCGACGTCATCGTGACGGACAACCTGTTCGGCGACATCATCACCGACCTCGCCGCGACGGTGTCGGGCGGGATCGGGCTCGCCGCGTCGGGGAACATCAACGCCGATCGTACGGCGCCGAGCATGTTCGAGCCGATCCATGGATCGGCGCCGGACATCGCGGGGAAGGGAATCGCCGACCCATCGGCTACCGTGTTGAGCGTGGCGATGATGCTCGACTTCCTCGAACACGCCGACCTCGCCCGGAAGGTGGAGGACGCGGTCGCGGCCGACACCGCGGCCAAGGGCGACGCGAAGCGTACGACGAGCGAGATCGGCGACGCCATCGCCGCGCGGATAGCGGAATAGACCGCAAGGAAGGACAGGGCCATGACGGAGACGACTGCGAAGACGGCGTTCGAGGTGCGGCTGAATCCCGCTCCGGTGTCGGACGCCGATCGGGAGACAATCCTTGCGGACCTGAAATTCGGCACGGTCTTCTCGGATCACATGGCTCGCCTGACCTGGACCGAGGAGGGTGGCTGGAAGGATCGCAGGGTCGAGCCTTACGCCCCCCTGACCCTCGACCCTGCGGCGGCGGTTTTCCACTATGCCCAGGAGGTCTTCGAGGGTCTCAAGGCCTACCGCCACGAGGACGGGTCCATCTGGCTGTTCCGCCCGGAGGCGAACGCCGAGCGGTTCCGGGCGTCGGCGAGGAGGCTCGCCCTGCCGGAGCTTCCGGTCGAGGACTTCCTCGGCTCGATCGAGGCGGTCATCGACCTTGACCACGCGTGGGTTCCCAGCGTCGCGGAGTCCAGCCTGTATCTCAGGCCGTTCATGTTCGCCTCGGAGCCGTTCATCGGCGTGCGCCCGGCCAAGCTCGTCGACTACCTGCTCATCGCCGGGCCCGTCGGCCCGTACTTTCCCGGCGGAGTCAAGCCCGTCTCGATATGGGTCGCGGAAGGTTTCCACCGGGCTGGACCGGGGGGCACGGGTGCGGCCAAGTGCGGCGGCAACTACGCCGCGTCCCTGCTGCCCCAGACGCAGGCGTACGAGAACGGATGCCAGCAGGTGCTGTTCACCGACGCGGCGACGGGTTTGTACCTCGAGGAGCTCGGGGGGATGAACATCTTCGTCGTGCGGAGGGACGGCACCGTCGAGACCCCGCGCCTGACCGGCACGATCCTCGAGGGCATCACCCGGTTCTCGGTCCTCCAGATCTTCGAGGACGACGAGATCAAGGTGGTCGAGAGGGACATCTCCTTGGCGGAGGTGCGCGAAGGGGCGGCCGACGGCAGCATCGCCGAGGTGTTCGCGTGCGGGACGGCGGCGGTCGTGACGCCCGTGGGGAAGTTGACCGGATCGGGCTTCGACGTGACGATCGGCGACGGATCGGCCGGCGAGTTGACGATGAGGATCCGCAAGGAGCTTACGGACATCCAGTACGGCCGCGCCGAGGACCCCTACGGGTGGATGGTCAGGGTTCGCTAGGTCCGCCCCCGGCTATCCTTCGTTCGCCGCCATCCACTCGCGGAGGATTTCGACGTTCGCCTCGTGCTCCTCGAGCGTCGTCGCGAACCGGGTCTCGCCCGTGTCGAGGTTGACGGTGACGAAGAACATCCACGGTCCGTCGACCGGGCTCAGCACCGCGTCGACGGAGGGAAGGCCGGGGGAGCAGATCGGCCCCGGCGGGATGCCGATATACCGGTAGGTGTTGTACGGGCTGTCGACGAGCCGGTCCTCGGCGGTCGTGAAGGGGCTGTCGCCCCCGACGACGTAATGGACCGTCGAATCGAACTGAAGCGGCCAATTCTCGGTCAGCCTGTTCTCGATGACACGGGCTACCTTGGGTCGGTCGTCGGCCAGCCGGACCTCCTTCTCGATGAGGGAGGCCTTCGTCAGGATCTCTAACCGATCCGCGGCGTCGACGCCGCGGTTGTCGAGGTGCATGAGCGTGGCGTCGACCATCTCGGCCAGGACGTCCACGGCCGTCGCCGTCTCGGGGACCTGGTAGGTGAATGCCCCGAGCCACCCCTCGACCGAGCCGTTCGCCTCGGTCGGAAGTCCGATCGCCGAAGGGTCGGCGGCCGCGGCCTCGAAGTCCTCGATCGGGAGGTCCAAGGTCTCCGACGCCCGCTCGAAGATATCCTCGGCCGTGAACCCCTCCGGGATCGTCAGGCGGGTCGTCTCGACAAAGACCGTGGGCGACGGTGTGGGGGAAGGATTGGGGGTGGGGGAGGGGCCCGGTTGCCCGCCCCACCCGAATCCGGGACCGAAGGCCCCGAACGCGACGCCGCCCCCGAGGGCCGCGAGCGCCACGAACACCACCGTGCCCCATCCGAAGCGCCCCCCCTTCTTGGGTGGTTCCGGCGGAGAAGGCTTGGTGACCGGGAGGGTTCCTTCGGGTGGGGGGACCTCGACGGCTGGTGGCGCCGGTGCGGGACTGGGCGCCTTGGGCTGCCGCGCCTTGGGCTGCCGTGCCTGGGCCGGCCGCTTCCTGGCGGGAGGGGTTTCAGGCGGCGGGTTGTCGGGCGGCTGCCCTGCGGGGGGCGTCATTCGGCGTCTCCCTTTCCGTCGGTCGGTACGGCGAGGGCCGGGGATCCGGTTGTCTCCAGTGTCGCTCATCCTCGCGCCAAGCGCGCGACGGGCGCGCCCCAATGCCGCCCATCGCCCCGTCTCCGTCGTACCCTCTCCCTGTGACCATCGTCGTCCCCGAGTACGTCGTCACCCGGAAGAGGGTGAAGAACGTCCGGTTGACCGTCAAGGCGCCGACCGGTGAGGTTCGGGTAACGGCCCCCTTCCACGTACCCGACCGGGAAATCGACGAGTTCGTCCGGAGCAAGGCCCGCTGGATCGCTCGGCACCGGGACCGGATCGCCCACCAGCCCGCCCCCCTCCAACCGGGTCCGGAGGCGAACCGCCTGAGGCGCGAACTCCGCGGCATCCTCCCCGCGCTCCTCGCCGAATGGGCGCCACGCCTGGGCGTCCCCGTGCCCGATTTCACCATCCGCCGGATGACGAGCCGTTGGGGCACCTGCAACGCCCAGGCCCGCCGGATCACCATCAACCTGGAACTCGCCCGCCGGGAGCTGGAACTCCTCGAGTACGTTGTCGTCCACGAGCTCGCCCACCTCATCGAGAAGGGGCACGGGGCGCGATTCAAGGCCATCATGGATCGGCACCTCCCCGGGTGGAGGCTCTATCGGAAGGCCCTCAACGAGGGCGGCCTCGCGGAGGACTAGGGGGTCGCGCTCGGGGACGGGGAGGCCGACGGGGACGGGTCGATATTCGCCGGGGGTTCCCCGACCTGGTCCTGCACGATCCACAGGATCACGATCTGGGTGGATTCGGGGTCCGACGGCGCGACGGTGAGGGCGAGGCCGGCCGGGGGGATGTACTCGCCGGAACGGAAGGCGTCCAGGACGGGATCGGTTTCGGACATCTCGCCGATGAGCGACGAGCTCCGTCGGATCTCCTCGACGAGTTCGGGCGTCAACTCGGCCGCCTGTTCCTCGGAAATCATGGTCTCGAAGTCGTCCGGGAGGACCCAGACGTTGAACAAGGCGGAGATCTCCTCGCCCGGCTCGAGGACGGTCGCCTCGTCCGACAGCACGACCATGGACTCGAGCGATGGATCGTTCAACTTCGATCCGCTGAGGTACAGCAGGGTCTCGTCGGCGCTGGGCATGAAGGATATCGCCTCCCAGGGAAGTTCAAAGTAGAGGCCGATGGAATCCTCGAGTATCGCAACCGAATACTCGCTGTCGTTTCTGATGGTGACAATGACCTGGATGCTGTGACGCCGGGACGTGCCCTCGAACGGAACGATAGCCGCGCTCACGGACAGGGCGTCGGTCTGTTGTTGCGAGCAGGAGCCCGAATAGAGTTCGTACGTCTCGTAGTAGTTCCCTCGGCGATCGACGTCGCCACTGGTGACGGGGATGCCGTCCTCTCCGTTGTCGGTCTCGGGGGTCCAGGCGGACGTATCGCACACCAGGACCCTCTGGACGTCTCTCTGGCCGTACCAGGATGCGGATTCGGCGAGGACGTCGTCGCTCGCGAGGACCCCCATCCCGTAGACGCTCGAGGGCGAGGGCGAGGCCTCGGGGCCGGGTTCGGGGAAGAGGTCGAAGGCCTGGACTGCCGCCCAGCCCCCGGCCCCCAGGGAGCCGAGGGCGAGCACCGTCAGGCCCGCGACCATCCAGGTGCGGCCCCGCTTCGGCCGCGTGGCCGCCTTGACGATGTGCTGGGGGGTCTCGACGTGGGGCGGCAGGGGACACTGGGTCGAGGCGAGGTCGTCGACCCGGGTGAAGCCGATGGAGAGGGTGTCCGATGGGACGAGTTGGGAGGCGTCGGAGTCCTTTTCCCCCGGGGTCCATCCCCCATAGTGCAGAATGTCCCGGGTCAAACCAAGGTCTTCGAGGGGTCGTCCCAGGGTCTCGATGGCGGAGTCGAGGTATCGCCGGACCGTTACGGGAAGGACGTCGAGGTCCTTGGCGATCGCGGCCGCGGACAGCCCCTCGTAGAACCTCATGACGAGGCACAGGCGTTGCTGGGCGTCCAGGGTGGCGAGGGCGGCGAGGAACCGGTCGGGCTGTTCCGTCGTCGACTCCGGCCCCTTGCGGCCGGCCTTTCCCCGGGGGGCCTCGAGGGAGGCCGAATACACGGCTCTGCGGGCGAGGACGACCATCTCGTCGTGGGTCGTTTCCCGCTTGGCGGTCTTGAAGGCCTTGGCGAGGCCTCTGTGCAGGAGCCTCTCGGCCGCGGCGTGGTCGCCCGTCAGCGCGAAGGCGATGCGATACAGCACCCGGCCCTGGTCGCCGAGCAGGCGGGACGCCTTCGTGGCCCAGTGGCCGGCCATCCCCGCTCCCTTCGTGCCCGCCTATGGGGGCGGGCGCCTCCCGATAGGCTACCCCGTCCGGCCGTCGTCGATCGCGTACCCGTTCGGGCACGGGTCGTCCGTATTAGTGCCATGAATGGAAAAGATGTGCCAGAATGGACGCGATGAATAGCACGATCATCATTACGTAGCGCGTCGGATCCCCCGGCGCGCGACCTCCCGTACCTTGGGGGGTTTTTTTGTTGGGGCGACTCGCGGCGACGAAGACAGAAGGAAGGCGATCATGGCAACCCAGATCGAGGTCTACGACACGACGCTGAGGGACGGCGTCCAGCAGGAGGGCATGAACCTCAGCGTGGCCGACAAGATGGCGATCGCGCCCCTGCTCGACGAGTTGGGCGTCGCCGTCATCGAGGGGGGATGGCCGGGCGCCATCCCGAAGGACACCGAGTTCTTCGCCCTCGCCCACAAGGAACTCGAACTTGAGCATGCCGTCCTCGCGGCCTTCGGCTCGACCCGCAAGGCCGGGGTCGCGGTCGGGAAGGACGCCCAGGTCAAGGCGCTCCTCGACTCCGAGGCCCCCATCGTCACGCTGGTCGCCAAATCGGACATCCGGCACGTCGAGCGGGCCCTCAAGACGACCGCGGAGGAGAACCTCGCCATGGTCCGCGACACCGTGGCGTTCCTCGTCGAGGAGGGCCGTCGGGTCATCCTGGACGCCGAGCACTTCTTCGCCGGCTACCTCGTCGACCCCGCCTATGCGGTCTCGGTGCTCCGGGCGGCCGTCGAGGCCGGGGCGGACACCATCGTCCCGTGCGACACCAACGGCGGCATGCTTCCGGACGACGTCACGCGGATCGTCGGCGAGGTTCGGGACGCGAAACTGGGGGCAGCGATCGGCATGCACGCCCACAACGACTCCGGCTGCGCCGTGGCGAACACCATGGCCGCGGTGGCCGCAGGCGCGACCCACGTCCAGGGGTGCATCAACGGGTACGGCGAGCGGACCGGGAACGCCGACATCGTCACCGTCGCAGCGAACCTCGAGCTCAAGCGGGAGGCGGTCGCCCTCCGAAAGGGATGCCTGGCCGAGGCAACCCGCATCGCCCACGCCATCAGCGAGATCACGAACATCGCGCCCTTCGCCCGGCAGCCCTACGTCGGCCTGTCGGCCTTCGCCCACAAGGGCGGGCTCCACGCTTCCGCCATCCGCGTCGACCCCGACCTCTACCAGCACACCAAGCCCGAGTACGTCGGCAACGACATGAGGATGGTCGTCTCGGAGATGGCCGGCCGGTCGTCGATCGAGCTCAAGGGGAAGGAGATGGG
>CAYTLH010000010.1:0-2535 GCA_964438525.1 uncultured Demequinaceae bacterium
GATGTCCCGGAAACCGTAGAGGCGCTGGGTTCCCGATCCGGTGGCTTCCCGGACGGTCGGCTCCACGAGGCCGGTGCGGGCCCAATAGTCCAACTGGCGATAGGTGATGCCGGCGGCGCGACAGGCTGTAGGGCCTCGGTACCCGGCCTCGTCGTCGAGGTGAGGAAGCCCGTCGTTGAAGAGAACGCCCTGGTCGGGGCGAGGACCCGTCCGCTTCGTATCTGCCATGATCTCCTCGAATTCCGACACGCCTCAGGACTGCCGATCGACGTGTACGCCCAGGGTATCGCGTGAGGGCGGGTCCCCGGGGGAGCCCCGCCGTAGGCCTCGTCGGCGTGTCGCACCAGTCACATCAATCACATCAGTCACATGCGTCACGTGTCAGAACGGCGGAGAATAGGCGCATCGCGGCGTGGGAACGCGCCCCGACCAGCTCGGCGGCCTCCTCGCGGTCCCCCTTCGACCGGAGGGGGGCGACGGCGGCCTCGAGGCGGTCGGCTTCCTGGCTCGCGGCGTGCCGGATCGCTCGAAGGGCTCGGACATCCCCACCGGCGGAAAGGTACTCCGCCGCCGCCCGGGCCACGTCGACATCCGCTCGGGGGAACCGGCCGGGGACCCCTTCCTTGATGATGCCCTCGGAGGCGAGGAGGGCGACGGTCTCGGAGTCGGCGCCAATGCGGGCGGCGAGGTCATCGCCCGACAGCCACCGGGGATCCCCCTCCCGCACCTCCCGGAAGGCGACCCCCTCGTGCGCCTCTCCCCTGTCGAGGGCCTCGAGCGTCTCCGCGATGACGGTCAAGGGTTGGTAGTGGTCGCGCTGCTGGCGAAGGACGAACCTGAGCCTTTCGACGTCGGCGGGCGAGTAGTGCCGGTACCCTCCCCCGGTCCGTTGGGGATGGACGAGTCCCTGGGTGTCGAGGAAGCGGAGTTTCGACAGGGTGAGGGCCGGGAACTCGTTCCCGACCGCGGTCAGGACGTCCGAGACCTTGAGGAGGGGTTCGTGGGAGAGGGCGTGTGGCCACGTCCCCACGGGTTGCGGCCCATCGGTACGGCCGGGGGCCTCCGGAGCGGGTCCGGGGTACCGCTCCTCCCGCGCTCCGTCGGCGTACGGCATCGTTACGGGGTGCCCGGGTAGAAGGTCAGGCGGTATTTCCCGATCTGGACCTCGTCCCCGTGCTCGAGTTTCTTGGAGATCACCCGTTCGTGGTTGACGTAGGTGCCGTTGAGGGAGCCGGCGTCGACCGCGTGGAAGTCGGTCCCTCTCCGCTCGAACTGCACGTGCTCACGCGAGACCGTGACGTCGTCGAGGAAGATGTCTCCAGTAACGGAGCGGCCGGCCGTGGTCACGTCCTGGTCGAGGAGGAACCGGGCACCGGCGTTGGGTCCGTGGTGGACGATCAAGAGGGCAGACCCGGGGGGGAGGGCGTCGACGGCGGCCTCATCTTGTTCGGTCAGGCGGACGGGGGAGGCATCGGGCTCGGGCTCCGGGGAGTCGATCGACAGCGTCTGTTCGGCCGGCAGTTCGTCGTCGTTCATCGTTCCCCCATGGGCGGCATGTCCCTATCGTAGAACGGAAGCGCCCCTCTTGACCTCAATAACGTAGCCAATACCGGAAATCCAGTACATGACCGCTCCGAGGATCGCCCAGGAGAGGGCGACGAGATAGACGGCCTCCCAGCGTTCCCACGCCAGGTAGGAGAGCGGGAGGAAGACGTACAGGCCGAAAGTCGCAGACTTGCCCGCGAAGGTCACCTGGGGGGTGGGAACGCCCCGGCGCTTACCCCAGAGGAGGGCGAGCCCGACGACGATGTCCCTGAGGAGCAGGATTCCGGCGAGCCACCAGGGGATGACGCCCCGGAGCGGCAGCCCGACGACCATCGTCAGGGTCAGGAGGCGGTCGGCGGCGGGATCGAGGATGCGACCGAGGCGGGTGACCTGGTTCCACCGTCGGGCGAGGAAGCCGTCGAAGAAGTCGGACACGCCGGCGACGGCGAGGGCGGCGATGGCCCAACCGTCCAACTTGAGGATCAGGCAGACGGCGAAGACGACGATGAGGGCGATACGGAGGGCCGAGATGCCATTGGGGACGGTGAGGATGCGGGAGCTCGGCTCGGCGGGTTCCTGATCGGTCACAGGGCGAGTCTAGCGAGAGGGGTCCGGCGTGATGCCGAGGGACTCGAGGAGGGATTCGACCCGTCCCTTGATCTCGTCGCGTATGGCCCGCGCGGCGTCGAGGTCTTGTCCGGCCGGATCGTCGAGCACCCAATCCTCGTAACGCTTCCCGGGCAGGTGGGGGCAAGCGTCCCCGCACCCCATCGAGACGACGACGTCGGAGGCCTGGGCGTCATCGATCGATAAGGCCTGGGGTCGCTCATTCCGGAGGTCGATCCCCTCCTCGAGCATGGCCTCGACGACGACCGGATTGAGGGCATCGGCGGGCTCCGAGCCGGCCGAGCGGACCTCGACCCGCTCCCCCGCCATCGCCCGAAGATACCCGGCGGCCATCTGGGACCGTCCGGCGTTGTGCACGCACAG
>CAYTLH010000011.1:0-3128 GCA_964438525.1 uncultured Demequinaceae bacterium
GCCGCCAGGGCGACGATCGCCGCGATCCTCAGGCGTCGGACGACGAGCACGACGGCCCCCAGGGCGGCGAGGACCGCGACGATTCCTCCGCCGGAATCCAGCAGGTCGGCGGTGATGGTCATGATGGGGTATTCGGTGACCCGCATCGGGAGAAACGCCCCGACGACGAAGATTCCGGCCGCGACGGCGGCACCGATCTCGAGAGGGTGAAGCTTCCGGTCGTTCATGCTGCCTCCTGTCACGACCGTACCGTACCGTCGACGTCGAGTGGACCGTCGTCGACGGGAGCTCGTACCGAGTTCGCCTAGGTCAGTTTCTTGCCGACCGACGAGGCCATAAGCGCGAGGATGACGCCGACGACGAGGACGACCAACTTCGCCGTGATGTCGAGGCCGTCGCCCCTGAGGTCGTCTACGACCCAGATGAGCGCGATCGTGAAACCTACCATCGCGGCGTAACCGGTCATGACGCGGTTGCGCAGCAGCGCGAACGCGATGACCGCGACGCCCGCCACGAACAGCACGAGCGACTGCGTGTCCTTGATCTCGTCCCACGAGAAGGTGATCGTGTTCCCGTTGAGGAACACCGTCACCGCGATGAGGATCCCGCCGACGAGGCCGGTGAGCGTGGTCTTGCTCATGTCTCTCTCCCTTGAGTTGTCCCAGGTCCTGCCCAGTACCTCCGACGCTACGGCGTCTCGGCGTCGAGCGCCAGAGAAGAAACCCATTGTCGGCGCTTTGAGGGCCTGTGGATACGCGCCATCGGAGCCGGTCGCTCGCTAGCGTGGCGAGGTGAGCGCGACACCTCCCCCTGTTTCTGCAGTGAAACTGGTGTGTAACATACCGAAATGGGATTCAAAGCGATACCATGGAGGCATGTCCACGCAGATCACGGTTCGCCTTCCCGACGTACTCGTTTCCTACATAGACGCCGAAGTAACCGCGGGCGAGGCGACCAGCAGGGCGGCTGTCGTGGCCCGGGCTGTCGAACGGGACCGGCGTCGTAGGATCGCCGAACGCGACGCCGCCGTCTACGCCCGCGTCGGCGACGACCCCGACCTCGCCGCCTTCACCCGGCACGCGACCGCTTCCGATCTCGGGCTGGACTGACCGTCCATGCACCCGATTCACACCGCTCGACTCGACAAGCCTCGCCCGGTCGTCCTCCTCACTCGGGAACAGGTCGTCCCTTACCTCGCCCGCGTGACCGTCGCCCCGATAACGTCGACCGTCCGGGGTTTGTCCACCGAGGTGCCCGTCGGAGCGGCTAACGGTCTGGAGGACGAATCCGTGATCAACCTGGACAACGTCGCGACGATCGACAAGGCAACGCTCGGGCCGGTCGTCGGCTATCTGACCCCTGCGCAGGAGGCCTGCCTCGCGCGCGCCATCGCCGCCGCCTACGACCTGGATATGTAGGGCAACCCCAGGAGTCGTCTCGCAACTTGCTAAAACTCCAGAACTACGGAATACTGGAGTAATGATCGATGAACCGACCGACGCGCTGGCCGCGCTAGAGGAGCGGATCGCCCGCCTCGAGGCGGCCGCCGACGCCTCCCAGGTCGCGGGGCAGGCCTCGGCCCGAGCCGCCTTCCCCTTCGACCTCGGGGACGGGCCGGACGCCGTCGTCGCCTACTCCGGGCGGAGCGCCCGGGACGCGGAACCCCTCGCATGGCAGATGCGGCGAACCTGGGAGGACGTGATCGACGGAGCGGGGGAGGGGACCGCCTCGGTCCTGTCCGCCCTCGCCAGCGGCCCGCGGCTGCGCATCGTCGCCGAACTCGCCCGCGGGCCCGTCTCGACCGGCGACCTGGCCGAGCGCCTCGACCAGCCCAGCACCGGGCAGCTCTTCCACCATCTCAAGGAGCTGCTCGCCGCCAGCGTCGTCCACCAGCCCCAGCGCGGCGTCTATGCCATCCGGAAGCAGCACCTCGTCCCCGTCCTCGTCATTCTTTCGGCAGCCGCCGATCTCACCACCCACACCGACAAGGAACCCCAATGACCACCCGGCTTGACCATGCCCGTCTCCAGGATGTGGCCACCCGCGCGATCTCCCGCCTCGGCTCCACGGCCGCTGGCGCCGCCGTCGTCACCCCGGACGGCGAGACCGCCGTCGCCGTCGCCGGGCTCCGCCGTGCCGGCGGCGACCCCGTTCTCCCTACCGACCGCTGGCACATCGGGTCGTGCTTCAAGGCCGTCCATACCCTTCTCTACGCCCGGCTCGTCGAGCAGGGGCGCGCCGAGTGGGGTGTCCCCGTGCGGAACCTCTTCCCCGACCTCGCCGATATGGCCCCCGGCTGGGACGGCCCCACCGTCGACGAGATGTACACCTGCCAGGCCGGAATGCGGGGCAACCCCACCCGCCGCGAGATGAACGCCGGCTGGAAGGACACCCGCCCCCTAATCGAGCAGAGGACCGACATCGCCCGGGTCGCCCTCGCCGTGCCGCCCAAGAACCGCGGCCGCTTCGTGTACTCGAACCTCGGCTACACCGTCATGGGCGCCGCCATCGACCGGCTCACCGGCAAGCCCTTCGAGCGGGCCCTCGACGAAGAGGTCTTCACCCCCCTCGGCGTGACGTCCGCGGGATGGGGGCCGCCCCCCGAGATCTGGGGGCACGGCGGGCGCTTTCAGCTCGGCAACACGATCATGGGTCGTGGCAAAGCCGAGGATCCCTCCGATCCCCGCTCCGACAACCCCGCCCTCATCACCCCGGCCGGACGCCTCCACCTCACCTTGGCCGACTGGGCCCGGATCCAGCGCGTCTTCCTCGATGGCGGCGCCCATGACGGTGTAGCCGAGGTTCGAGTACACGAAGCGGCCGCGGTTCTTGGGGGGAACGGCGAGGGCGACCCGGGCGGCGTCGGTGCGCTGCTCGGTGAGGGGCCGGGCGTCCTTCCAGCCGGCGAACATCTCGCGGATGGTGGGATTGCCGCGCATCCCCGCCTGGCAGGTGTACATCTCGTCGACGGTGGGACCGTCCCAGCCGGGGGCCATATCGGCGAGGTCGGGGAAGAGGTCCCGCACGGGGACGCCCCACTCGGCGCGCCCCTGCTCGACGAGTCGGGCGTAGAGGAGGGTATGGACGGCCTTGAAGCACGACCCGATGTGCCAGCGGTCGGTAGGAGA
>CAYTLH010000012.1:0-5022 GCA_964438525.1 uncultured Demequinaceae bacterium
CGATGGCCACCCGCTGCTGCTGCCCCCCGCTCAGTTCCGACGGCCTTTGGTCCATGTGTTTGGCGAGGCCGACCATGTCGAGAACCTCCTTGACCCTTCGATCGCGGACCGACGTCCGAATCTTCCTCAGCCGCATGGGTAGTCCGACGTTCTCCGCGGCCGAGAGCATGGGCACGAGCCCGAAGGTCTGGAAGATGAACGCGACCGTGTCCCGGCGGAGGGCGGTGCGACGGCGCTCGCTCAGCTTGGTGACGGTGATGCCGTCGACCACGATGGTCCCTTGATCGGGACGGTCCAGGCCCCCGATGCAGTTCAGCACAGTGGTCTTCCCCGAACCGGAGCGGCCGACCAGGGCGGCCAGGCGTCCCCGGGCGATGGTGAAACTGACCTCGTCGAGGGCGGTGACCCGAGCGTGGCCGGAACCGTAGTGTTTGGTGACGTTGTCGACGGTCACCATGGGGGAGTCATCGGTCATGTGTCTGCTCCTCTCTCCTCGCTCGTCGTGGGCGGTCGGGAAGGGGCGGAAGGAAGCACCCTGGGGGTGTACGGATCAGCGGCAGGTGTCGCCTCCGGTGGAATGGGTCGACCCGCAAGGGGGTGGCCCGCGGCCGCCTGTTCCTCAGGGGTCGGCCGTGACGGGGCGTCCTGGAAGTGCACCTGGGGCGCGGGTCCGGGGGCGGTCGACGAAGGTGGGGCGTAGGGAACCGAGGGGTCGGCGGGTGGCTGGGGAGGTGGCGCCGGGGGTGGCTGGGGCGGCGGCGGTGCCGGGGTCGACGACTCCGGCTGTGACGTGCGGGCCCCTGGCGCGGGCCGGGCCTGGGGGGCGTCCGGGGCCGGCCGGGTCTTGGGAAGGTGGGGGGTGCCGTCGGCCCACACCCCGATGTGGTCGGGCTCGAGTTCGAGCCGGACCCGGTCCTTCAAGCCCAGGTTCTTGCGATACTCCTTGGGGATCTGCATCCGGCCGGAGCGGTCGAGGACCGCATATTCCTCGGCGATCACCTCGGTGAGACCCTCGGCGGTGACTCGGGTCCTCCGGACTACCTCGGAAGAGGTCCGTCCGTCGCGGATGGCCACGGTTCGCTGCACCTGTCCGGACACCGTCGAATCGTGGGTGACGATCAGGACGGCGGTTCCTAGGTCTCGGTTCGCCGATCGAAGGGCTTCGAAGACCTCGTCCCCCGTGGCCGAGTCGAGTTCCCCTGTGGGTTCGTCCGCGAAGATCACCTGGGGGCGGTTGGCCAAAGCCACGGCGATCGCGACCCGTTGCTGTTCGCCGCCGGACAGTTGTCCGGGACGACGGTTGGCCATCTGTCCCATCCCCATGGCCTCGAGGAGTTCGTTGGCGCGTTTCTTGCGGGTCGCGGCCCCCAAGCCGGAAAAGGCCATAGGGAGCATGACGTTCTCTCGTGCGCTCAAGTAGGGGAGGAGGTTCCGTCCCGTCTGTTGCCAGACGAAACTGACGACCGAACGTCGATAGGCGAGCCGGTCGGCGTGGGACATTCTGAGGAGGTCCCAGCCCGCGACTCTGGCCGATCCGGCGGTCGGCACGTCAAGACCGGACAACACGTTGAGCAGGGTCGACTTGCCGGAGCCTGATTGGCCGACGATGGCTACCATTTCCCCGGGTTCAATGAGCAGGTCGAGGCCCTGAAGCGCCTGGACCTCGATGTTCTCGACCTGGTAGATGCGGACGAGGTTGTCGCACACGATGAGGGCATCGGCCCCGTATTCGATGGTCGGTTGGGTGAGGGTCTCGGTCATGGTATCCCCTAGCGGGTGTCTCCTAAGCGTAGAACTTCGGACAGTTTGTCGCGTCGATGGGCGACAACCTCGGCCGCCACCGCCGCGATGAGAAGGACAAAGATGCCGACCCCGACCATCGTGAGGAAGGCCGGGTTGACCTGGAGGGCAGGCGTCGACACCCCTCCCGAAAGAAGCTTGAGGCCAAGCGTGCTTCCCAGCAGGAGGAGAATTGCGGTCCCTGCCACCGTGCCGCCGGCGATAGCCGCGATGGTAAGCGGCGCGAGTTCGGTCAGGGCCAACCACCATCCGTAGCGGGCGGACAGGCCCTGTGTGCGCAGCATCGACAGGGCCAGGCCTCGTTCGCGGACGCCTTGGAGGACGGTGAGGAGCAGCCCGATTCCGGCGAGGAGCCCGACGGTGACGGCGGCGACGAGCATGACGAGGGCGACCCCGCCGATGAGGGCCGATTCCCGCACCCCCTCGAGCCATTCGTCCCTTGTGCTGGTGATCGATGGGTCGATGCCGAGGCCGAGCACGGCCTCTTCGGCCCCGTCGCCGGCGACGAGGGTCAGGTTGTAGGCGAGGGGCGCATCGGCCTCCTCGGCAAGCAGGATGTCCGCGGGCATGACGAGGAAGGGGCCGTCCGTCCATCCGGATGGCACCGAGAGCGCGTCCCCGACGATGACGAAATCGTGGTAACCGCCCCCGATGAAGGCCTCGCGGGTGTCGGTGAAGTCCAGGGCGCGATATTGGGGGCTGATGAGGGCGGGGATCTCGCCCGTGGTGGCGTCCTTGTCGGCTTCGAGAAGCATCCTGAGGTCGTCGGCTTCGACAAAGCCCGAGGCTTCCACGACGTCGGCATAATCGTCGTCGATTGCCAGGAGGTGGACCTTGAGGTAACTCGTCCCGATATTGACGTTGACGTACGGCTCGGAGACGACCCTGGAGACCGTCAAGCCTTCCGCCTCGAGGGCGGAGGCCTGGGAGTCCTCGATCCCGGATTCGATCCGGACGTCGCCTCCGACGCGTTCCCAGGAGGCCTGTTCCTGCCCTTCCTGGATCGTCGACACGAAGAGGCCGCCGGACACGGCAACCGAAATCGCGAGCGAGAGGCTGAGGAGGGGCAGGGCCGCCATCCGTTCCCGTGCCTTCGCCAGGGTCAGGATGCCCGCGACCCCGCGGGTGCGTTTGGCAATCGCCTGGACGAGGATCATGGGGATCGGGTACAGCCTGAGGACGGCGACCGTGACCCCGAGGGTCAGAAGGACGGGGGCGGCCGCGAGGAAGGGGTCGACGCCCGACGTTCGCATGGAGAGCAGCCCCCGTTGCTGTAAGGCGAAGACGGCGGCGATCGCGAGGGTGACGGCGAGGGCTTCCAAGGTCAGACGTTTGGCCTTCTTCGCCCGGGTGATTCGCGCCCGGTCCCGCCTGTTCGCGGGCAGTCGACGGCTCGTCCACATCCGTCGGGCCGAGAGGGCCCCGAGGACGGGGAGCGCGGCGACGGACACGAGGGCGACAAGGGAAGGGGGTCCGGTCCCGAACTCCCCGGAGATCGCCGCCCGGGCAACCACGTATCCAGCCGTGACCCCCGCGAGGGTGATGACGAAGGACTCCATCGACAGGCGGATGGCGATGGAGGGCACCGAGGAGCCCCGGGCCCTTTCCAGGGCGATGTCGGATTCCCGCCTGGTGAGAAGCAGGCGGGCCATGAGGGCGACGACGATCCCCGCCACCGCGATCACCCCCGCCACCATGATGGACATCTGTGCGAGGGCCGCCTTCGCCCGGCGCGGATATGCCTCCAGGGCGGGGGCCAGTTCGGATGTCATCTGGACGGAGATATCAGGGGCCGGGATGAGGGAAGCCGCCGTCGACTCGAGGGCCCGCATGGCCTGCGCGACCTCCTTGGTCCCCTCGAGGGTCAGCCCTTCCGAATCGACCTCGAGGACGACCGTCCCGTTGAAGGGCTGCTCGAGGTCGGAGGTGAGGACGCTGGCGGTCTGGGTGCTGACCACGGCGGTGCCTCGTCGATAGATCGGACGTCCTGGGGTGTCGATGACGAGGCCCTCTAGGGCCTCCGGAATGGGTGTCCACACGGGATCGGTGGGGTCCGAAGCGCGGACGATCCCGACGACGTGAAGGTAGACCCGGCTTTGGACGTAGTTCTGGGTCTGGATGACGGATCCGAGTTCGATGTTCAGGGCGGAGGCCACGCTCTCGCTTAGGCAGATCTCGATGATCTGGTATGCGGGGGTGTTCCCCTCCGCCTGGGAGACCCCCGGAGCGGTCGTCTCGCTCGGGGCGAAAGCGTCCACGGCGAACCGGCCCTCCACGAGGGTCCATTCCGCATCCTCCACCATGGCGAAGTGAAGGAAGGTGTCGACCCGGGAGGTCCAGAGGTCGGGGTGATCGGCCGGGTTGATCCCCTCGAAGTCCTTGGGATCGACCTCTTCGGTGGGTCCGAGCACCTTCGTGACCGTCTGGTAGCGCGAGACGACGCTGCTGGAGTACCCCTCGACGAATGGGGCGATCAGCCCGGGCAAGTTCCGCTGGGCCTCCTCTGCATAGTCGTCGAAGGAGGGGGGGTCGAGGCCGCGGACGGAGTTGACGTTGTCCCCCGTGGGATTGCCGACGGGAAAGGTGACGACGATGTTCGCGTCGTCACCGATGGTGTCGACGGCGTCGCGGGCGCCGTCATCCAGGGTGTTGAGGACCATACGGGGGCCGGCCAGCGATAGCGCCGAGGCGAGGGCAACGATGGCGATCGAGGCCAGGACGGGGCCTCGATCTCGCCAGGCACGGCGGCGGACCAGGAGGAGAGATGATCCGAAGAGCCTGGCGCTCCGGCGGGGCCCCTGGGGGGTGGCGGGGGCGACGTCGATGGTTTCGATGATCACGTCAGCCCTCCACTCTGAGAAGCGCCGCTGGGTTGATTCGGCGGACGAGCATGGAGGCGAGGGACACGACGACGAGGAGGACGACGGCGATCTCGGCCGCCAGCAGCCCGACCGCCTCCCACGGTATGTGGACCATGACGCCCGGCACGGGTGGGCGTCCATCCGGACCGACGGCGATCAGGGGGGCGACGAGGTAACCGAGGGCCACGCCGAGGGCGAGGCCGAACGATGTTCCGAGGACGGCCAGCAGCAGGCTTTCTGTGGAGATGAGCCGAGTAAGCGAACTGCGGGGGAGGCCGACGGCCCTGAGTTGGGCGAATTCGAGTTCTCGACTCCGAATCGTCACGACCGTATGAACGGCGAAACCGAGGGCCGCGAGGAT
>CAYTLH010000013.1:0-3528 GCA_964438525.1 uncultured Demequinaceae bacterium
CTCGGGCGCGTTGATGAGGGTATCCCAGGCTTGGCGCTTGGCCTCGGGGGTCGGGATGGCCGCCCGGGCGCCGGCCGCCCGGCGTTCGCCCGATGCCGTCGCGTCCTTCTTGAGTTGGGCGGCGATCTCCTTCTCCCCGGCCCGTCCGCCCGCGACCAGGCCGACGATCAGGTCCCACCTGAGGTCGGTGTCGATCTCGAGCCCCTTGAGCTTCGTCTTTCCGTCGAAGAGGCCCTGGATCACGTCGAGCTGGCCGGCGGTCCGGGCCCGCGCGGCGACGGCGCGGACGAGCTGGAGCTGGCCGTCGCTGCCCGGCTCCGCGGCCTGGGCGAGGGACCAGTATTCGTCGACCGCCCGCTCCCAGGTCACGGCCGCGGCCCGGGGTTCCACGTACAGGTCGATGGCCGTGCCGAGCTGCCTCAGCAGCATCAGGACGACGGTGGATTCCCGCTCGGCGCCGATGCTCCTGAGCACCAGGTCGACGAAGGCGCGGGGGGCCATCTCGGCGTCCCGCATCATGTCCCACGCGGCGGCGAGGACCATGGAACGGGGGAGGGAGGCGGCGATCTGCCCGACGTGGCCGACGGCGGTCGCGAGCGAGACGTCGTCGAGCCGGATCTTGGCGTAGGCGAGGTCGTCGTCGTTGACGAGGATCAGGGCGGGACGCGTCTTTCCGACGATCTCGGGGACGTCGGTGAGTTCGCCGTCGATGTCCGCCTCGACGTACCAGGACCGTTCGAGTGTCGCCCGGGGCCCGGTTTCCGCGAGGTCGTATCCCCCGATGCCGAGCCGGTGGGGCCGAAGCGTCGGCCAGCCCTTGGGCACCTCCTGCCGGACGGCGAACTCCGTGATCGTCGCCCCGGCCGTGCCCGCCTGCCCCGACTTCCCCGTCTTCCCCCCACCGTCGTCCTGGATCTCGGGCCGGAGCGTCGCGACCCCGGCGGTCTCCAGCCACAGTTTCCCCCAGGTCTCCAGGTCCCGCCCGGACGTCTTCTCCAGTTCCACCAAGAGGTCGCGGAGGGTGGTGTTGCGCCGGTGGTGCTTCCGGAAGTACTCGGCGACCCCGGCGAAGAAGTCCTCGCGCCCGACCCAGGCGACGAGCTGCTTGAGCACGGATGCGCCCTTGGCGTAGGTGATGCCGTCGAAGTTGACCTCCACGTCCTCGAGGTCGCGGATGTCGGCGACGATCGGGTGCGTGCTGGGGAGTTGGTCCTGCCGGTACGCCCAGGACTTCTCGAGCGAGTTGAACGTGGTCCAGGCCGCGGGGCCCTGGACGGTCTCGGCGGTGGCGAGGGTGGAGACGTATTCGGCGAAGGACTCGTTCAGCCACAGGTCGTCCCACCACCTCATGGTCACGAGGTCGCCGAACCACATGTGGGAGAGCTCGTGGAGGATGGTGACGACGCGGCGCTCCCGCCGGGCCTCGGGCACCTTGGAGCGGAAGACGTAGTCCTCGGTGAAGGTCACGCAGCCGGCGTTCTCCATGGCCCCGGCGTTGAACTCGGGAACGAAGATCTGGTCGTACTTGGGGAACGGGTACGGCATCTCGAAGAGATCCTCGTAGAAGTCGAAGCCCTTCTGGGTGACGTCGAGGACGCGGTCGGCGTCGAGGTGTTCGGCGAGGGATTTCCGGCAGTAGACGCCGGCCTCGAGGCGGCCGGACTTGCTCAGGATCGAGCCCGGGGCCTGGTGGTAGGGGCCGGCGACGATGGCGGTGACGTAGCAGGGGAGCGTCCCGGTGGGCTCGAAGTCCCACTGCGCGACGCCGCGTTCCTTGCCGGCGATTGTGATGAAGAGGGGCTCGTCGCCGAAGGACTCGGAGTCGCGCAGCTTGACGGCGACAGGTTCGGGGGTCGGGGAGTTGGAAAGGACGTGCCAGTGGTCGGGGGCGAGGACGGTGAAGCGGAAGGTGGCCTTGAGGTCGGGCTGCTCGAAGACCGCGAAGACGCGGCGGCTGTCGGCGACCTCGAACTGGCTGTAGAGGTAGATCTCGTCGTCCTCGGGGTCGACGAACCGGTGGAGGCCCTCGCCGGTGTTCATGTAGGCGCAGTCGGCGATGACGGTGAGCTCGTTAGAGGATTTCAGGCCCGGGAGGGCGATGCGGGAGTCCTGGAAGTGCTGGGCCGGGTCGAGGGTCTCGCCGTTGAGGACGATCGACTCGACGCTCGGCGCGATGAGGTCGATGAAGCTCGACTCGCCCGCGCGGGCGCCGAACCGGACGACGGTGGTGGAGCGGAAGGTCGGCGGCGTAGCCGTGAGGCCACGGGTCAGGTCGAGGATGACGTCATAGGAGTCGACGGCGATGACGGCGACGCGGGCTTCGGCTTCGGCACGGGTGAGGTTGGTTCCAGGCATGGGGTCAGTTTTTCACGCATGCACAGAACTTGTGTAATCGCTAGTGCGTGAAGTGCAGTACTGATTCGAGTGGGTTTCTCTCGCGCGCTTTCTTCGCCGCCCGCGAGTTCATGGAGAGTATCGACTTGGGCTTCTCGAAATCGGTGCGACCGACAGCTTCCCACCCCCGTTCTTCGAATTCGTGAGTGACGCAATCGGCGAGGTCAAGACGTAGTTCCTTGAACCAACTATCTTGAACGACTAGAAGTGCGTGGCCGCCCGGTGTGACCACTCGGTCGATCTCGCCGATCGACGTCACCAACCCTTCGAAATAACGACGGTAGTTCGGTTCATAGTAGGTCGCCGATGAATACGACTCGTGTTCGGCAACGCGTCGGAGTAACTCTTCAGTCGCCTCGACGAGGTTCGTGCCGTCCAGGGATCGGCCCATCGTTGGCGTCCCGATCATGTCATCGCGTAAGGTTTTCACTTGAGCTTCGTCGAACCCTAATACGGCCAACTCCGGTAAGTGACTGACGACGTAGTCTAGTCGCGTGAGGTATGGCGGTGACGAAACGACCGCGTCGACTGAATCGTCTGGACAAGGAAGATCTCGCGAGTCACCGACGGCGAGTTCGAGTCGATCACGCGCTGCCACGGTGAGGGGGCCAGCTGCTTGAAGCCACGCCAACTTGCTCTTTATTGTTGCTCCGAAGAGTGCCTTCGCGTCGCCCAGACTTACGTGCGCCGTCCCTGATCCGATCTTCGCTCGCTTGGTCCAGGCAGGGTTCTTCGACGCGAACTCACGTGTCAGTGCGACAACCGTCGTGAACAAGGCGACGTAGAAGAAGCACCCGAGTGATGAAACCGACTCAACTCCGGGAGCCGAGTCGCTTTCCCCGTCGACGAGGTGGCGGTCGATCGAAGCCTTGGCCCCTCGAAGAACTCGGGCAGCATCGACGTCGAACCATTGCGTCAGCGGGTCAGCCTCGTCTTTCTCTGAGGGCTCCCAGTCTGCGACGATCTCTGATGCAAGCGCCGGAATGCTGGCACGAGTGTCGCTCGCAACGACACGGCCGCGTGAGACGACGACCATCGCGGGGTTTAGGTCGAATCCACGGACGGTATGACCTGCGTGCGAAGCGCGTGAAATGGTCGTTCCCGAGCCCATCCAAGGATCGAGGAGGGCTCCTT
>CAYTLH010000014.1:0-8536 GCA_964438525.1 uncultured Demequinaceae bacterium
TTGGTCGCCGGGGACCCGTCGACCAAGGCCGCCCTGGTCGCTCTCCGGGCCGCCATCGCCGAGCGTTCGGCGCTGGTCGTCCTCGAGAGGTCGGACGAGTCGGCCTTCAAATCGCTCCGGAACGTCGCCGATCTTCATGTCCTACCCGTCGATCAGCTCAACACCTACGACGTGCTCGTGAACGACGACGTGGTCTTCTCCTCGGGCGCCCTCAAGGTTTTCCTCGCCGGCCCCGCTGTCGGCTCGACGGAGGGCGTCGCCGCCCCTGACTCCACGAGCCCCAAGGAGACGTCATGACCATCGGCAAGAATCCGCGCGACATCCTCTTCCGTCCGATCGTGTCCGAGAAGAGTTATGCGCTTATGGACGAGGGCAAGTACACCTTTGAGGTCGATCCCCGCGCCACTAAAACGGAGATCAAGATCGCCATCCAGGAGGTCTTCGACGTGAAGGTGGTGTCGGTGAATACCCTGAACCGCTCGGGCAAGGCCCGCCGCACCCGGTTCGGCATGGGCAAGCGCAAGGACACCAAGCGCGCCATCGTCACCCTCGCCGTCGGCGAGACGATCGACGTATTCAGCGGACGGACCGGGTAGGAAGGCTGACGACAGATGGCTATCAAGCAGTTCAATCCCACCTCCCCCGGGCGTCGTGGTTCGTCGGCCGCGGACTTCGACGAGATCACCCGGACCACGCCGGAGAAGTCTCTCGTGCGCCCGCTCTCGAACAAGGGCGGCCGGAACAACACCGGACGCATCACCACGCGGCATCAGGGCGGGGGACACAAGCGCGCCTATCGGGTCATCGACTTCCGTCGCCACGACAGGGATGGGGTGCCCGCGAAAGTCGCCCACATCGAATACGATCCCAACCGCACGGCCCGCATCGCCCTGCTCCACTATGCCGACGGGGACAAGCGATACATCATCGCTCCCGACGGGCTTCGGCAGGGGGACACCATCGAGGCGGGACCGTCCGCGGACATCAAGCCCGGGAACAACCTTCCCCTCCGCAACATCCCCGTCGGCACGGTGATCCACGCCATCGAGATCAAGCCCGGTGGCGGGGCGAAGATCGCCCGTTCGGCCGGGGCTTCGGTCCAGTTGGTGGCCAAGGAGGGGGCCCACGCCCAACTTCGCATGCCGTCTGGAGAGATCCGCAACGTCGACGCCCGCTGTCGGGCGACCGTCGGCGAGGTGGGCAACGCGGAGCAGTCGAACATCAACTGGGGAAAGGCCGGCCGGCTCCGTTGGAAGGGCAAGCGCCCGACGGTCCGGGGTGTCGTCATGAACCCGGTCGACCACCCCCACGGTGGGGGCGAAGGCAAGTCCTCGGGTGGGCGCCACCCGGTCAGCCCTTGGGGCAAGCCGGAGGGTCGAACCCGCAAGGCCAAGAAAGAGAGCGACGGCATGATCGTGCGCCGACGCCGGACCGGTAAGAAGCGATAGGAGCCCAGGATGGCACGGAGTCTTAAGAAGGGCCCCTTTGTGGACGACCACCTTCAGGCGAAGGTGGAAGCCCAGAACGAGGCGGGCACGAAGAACGTCATCAAGACGTGGTCACGCCGCAGCGTCATCACGCCTGATTTCCTCGGCCACACCTTCGCGGTTCACGACGGCCGTAAGCACGTCCCGGTCTTCGTCACGGAATCGATGGTGGGGCACAAGTTGGGCGAATTCGCCCCGACACGGACCTTCAAGGGCCACATCAGGGATGATCGGAAGGCTCGACGTGTCTAAGCGCGGCAAGGAGGTTTCAGTGGTGGCGAAGGCCGAGGCTCGGTACGTTCGTGTCACCCCTCGGAAGGCTCGACGCGTAGTCGACCTCGTGCGAGGGCGCAACGCGACGGAGGCCGTTCAGATCCTCCGGTTCCAGCCCCAGGCCGTAGCCCGGGACGTCAGGAAACTCATCGAATCCGCGATCGCGAACGCTCGGGTCGCGGCGGACGCGTCCGGCGAGCGATTCGTCGAGTCCGAACTCATCGTCAGCGAGATCACGGTCGACGAGGCCCCGACCATGAAGCGCATGCGTCCACGGGCGCAGGGCCGGGCCGTCAGGGTCTTGAAGAGGTCGAGCCACATCAAGGTCGCCGTCGCGACCATCGCGAACAAGGAAGGGGCTCGCTAGTGGGACAGAAAGTCAGCCCGCACGGTTATCGCCTAGGGATCACCACGGACCACCGATCGCGGTGGTTCGCGGATTCGACCAAGGAGGGCGAACGCTACCGTGACTACATCGTCGAAGACGTCAAGATCCGCGACATGATGCGTAAAGGCCTCGAGCGGGCCGGAGTGTCGAAGATCGAGATCGAACGGACCCGGGAACGCGTTCGTGTCGATCTGTATACCGCGCGCCCGGGCATCGTGATCGGCCGGAGGGGTGCCGAGGCGGACAAGTTGCGCATGAACCTCGAGAAACTGACGGGCAAGCAGATTCAGCTCAACATCCTCGAGGTCAAGAACGCGGAGATGGATGCCCAACTCGTGGCACAAGGAATCGCCGAGCAGCTCGCCTCCAGGGTTTCGTTCCGGCGGGCCATGCGCAAGGGGCTCCAGTCGGCTCTACGGGCCGGCGCGAAGGGGGTTCGCGTCCAGTGTTCGGGACGGCTCGGCGGGGCTGAGATGTCCCGGTCGGAGTTCTATCGCGAGGGGCGAGTGCCCTTGCACACCCTCCGCGCCAACATCGACTACGGCTTCCACGAGGCTCGGACGACGTTTGGGCAGATCGGCGTCAAGGTGTGGATTTACAAGGGAGACATGACGGAGAAGGAGTGGGCGGCCGAACAGGCCAAGGCCCCCCGGGCACAACGGGCCGTCAGGGGCGAACGGTCGCGGCGTTCGGACAACAAGCCGGCCGCGGCTGCCGAGGAGCCTGCCAAGGAATCCAAGAAGGGATCGGAGGCCTAGAGCATGCTCATCCCTCGTCGCGTCAAGCACCGGAAGCAGCACCGCCCGCGTAGGGGCGGCGTTGCCTCCGGCGGAACCCAAATCGCCTACGGCGACTACGCCATTCAGGCCCTCGAACCCGCCTACGTGACCAACCGTCAGATCGAGGCGGCCCGTATCGCCGTGACCCGTCACATCAAGCGCGGTGGCAAGGTGTGGATCACGATCTACCCCGACCGTCCGTTGACCAAGAAGCCCGCCGAGACCCGCATGGGTTCCGGGAAGGGTTCGCCCGAATGGTGGGTGGCCAACGTCAAGCCCGGCCGTGTCCTGTTTGAGCTGGGCGGCGTCGGCGAAGACCTCGCCCGCGAGGCCCTGAGGCGTGCCCAGCACAAACTGCCCATCAAGACCCGCTTTATCTCCCGTGAAGGTGGTGACTTCTGATGATCGGCAGCAAGGAGCTAGCCCCCGACGAGCTCGACGGCATGGAGAACGAGCGTCTGGTCGAAGAACTCAAGCGATCCAAGGAGGAGTTGTTCAACCTGCGATTCCAGTCCGCCACGGGCCAGTTGGAGAATCACGGCCGCCTCAAGGCCGTCAAGCGGGACATCGCCCGGATCTACACCGTCCTGCGCGAGCGCGAGTTGGGAATCAGGACCGCGCCGTCGGCGAGCGACGAGAAGGACGAGAAGGAGTAGGGACATGGCGAGCACACACACCCCGGTGGACGGCGCCGGTCGACAGCAGCGCAAGGCGCGGCGTGGATACGTCATCTCGGAGAAGATGGACAAGACCATCACGGTCGAGGTGAAGGACCGGGTCAAGCACCCCTTGTATGGCAAGGTTCTAAGCCGGAGCAAGAAGATCAAGGCGCACGACGAGGCCAATTCGGCCGGACTGGGTGACCTCGTCCTCATCATGGAGACCCGCCCCCTGTCTGCGACCAAGCGTTGGCGGTTGGTGGAGATCCTCGAGAAGGCCAAGTAGGCAAGGAGAGAAACGTTCGATCAGGCTCGCGCAAGCGAGAACCCCTCGACAGGAGCTGAGACATGATTCAACAGGAGACGCGACTGAACGTCGCCGACAACACGGGTGCCAAGGAACTCTTGTGCATCCGGGTGCTCGGCGGGTCGACGCGTCGCTACGCGTCTATCGGAGACACGGTCGTCGCGACCGTGAAGGACGCCATCCCCGGCGGTGGTGTCAAGAAGGGCGAGGTCGTCAAGGCCGTCATCGTCCGGACCGCGAAGCCGCTCCGGCGGCCGGATGGCTCGTATATCCGATTCGACGACAACGCGGCGGTCATTCTCCGGGGAAACGAGTCGGAGCCCAGGGGGACCCGAATCTTCGGCCCGGTCGGACGGGAACTCAGGGAGAAGAAGTTCATGAAGATCATTTCGCTCGCTCCGGAGGTTATCTGATGGCGAAGATCAAGAAGGGTGACCTCGTGGTCGTCATCTCAGGCGGCGAGCGCGGCCAGCAGGGGCGCGTGCTCGAGGTGCTGACGGACAGCGATCGCGTGATCGTCGAGGGCGTGCACCGGGTCACCAAGCACCTGAGGCCGGGCGCCAGCAAGCGCAACGTCGAGGGCGGCATCATCCAGATCGAGGCCCCCATCCACATCTCGAACGTCATGCTGGTCGACTCGACCACCAAGAAAGGCACCCGGGTGGGATACCGCGTGGACACCAAGGAACGGGATGGTCGTCAGCGCAAGGTTCGCGTGCGGGTCGCCAAGCGCTCGGGGAAGGACGTCTGATGGCTACGATTCCCCGACTCAAGGAAAGCTACCGCTCGGAGATCCTCCCGGCGTTGAAGGACGAATTTGCCCACGCCAACGTCCACGAGGTCGCCGGGCTGGACAAGATCGTCGTCAACATGGGCGTGGGGGACGCCGCGCGTGATGGGAAGCTCATCGAGGGAGCCATCGCCGACCTCGCCACGATCACGGGTCAGAAGCCCCAGATCACCAAGGCTCGGAAGTCCATCGCCCAGTTTAAACTCCGTGAAGGTCAGCCCATCGGGGCACACGTCACCCTTCGGGGGGACCGGATGTGGGAGTTTCTCGATCGGCTCTTAACCCTCGCGCTTCCCAGGATCCGGGACTTCAGGGGCCTGAACCCCAAGCAGTTCGACGGCCACGGGAACTACACGTTTGGGCTCACCGAGCAATCGGTGTTCCACGAGGTTGACCAAGACAAGATCGACCGCGTCCGGGGAATGGACGTCACGATCGTCACGAGTGCGACCAATGACACGGAGGCCCGATCGCTGCTGAAGCGGCTCGGTTTCCCGTTTAAGGAGGGCTGAGATGGCGAAGACCTCGCAACGAAACAAGGCGGCCCGCAAGCCGAAGTTCTCTGCGCGGGCATACACGAGGTGCCAGAGGTGTGGACGCCCACGGGCGGTCTTCAGGAAGTTCGGCCTGTGCCGCATTTGCTTTAGGGAGATGGCGCATCTGGGCGAGCTCCCGGGAATCAAGAAGAGTAGCTGGTAGAAAGCGACGCCGCAGGTCGCGTCCGGACGGACGCGAAACCACGGCGAGGAAGAGCACATACCCATGACCATGACCGATCCAATAGCAGACATGCTGACCCGGTTGAGAAACGCGAACGCGGCTCACCATGAGTCCGTTTCGATGCCCCACTCCAAGATCAAGGTCGGAATCGCCAAGATTCTCGAGGCGGAGGGGTACATCGGGGGGTCCGAGGTCTCGGACGCCAAGGTGGGGCAGACCCTCACCATTCAGCTCAAGTACGGCCCGGACCGCGAGCGTTCCCTCGCGGGACTGAGGCGCGTCTCCAAGCCGGGGCTTCGCGTGTACGCGAAGTCGAGCAACCTTCCCAAGGTCCTCGGGGGCCTTGGGATCGCCATCCTGTCCACTTCCTCCGGGCTCATGACAGACCGCGAGGCCGAGAAGAAGGGCGTGGGCGGGGAAGTCCTCGCCTTCGTCTGGTAGGGGGACAGCTATGTCGCGTATCGGAAAGATGCCCGTGGCCATTCCGGCCGGAGTGGAGGTTCGGGTCGACGGCTCGACCGTGACGGTGAAGGGCCCCAAGGGCACTCTGAGTCACGAGATCGCCTCGCCCATCGTCGCGACCGTCAAGGACGGTTCTGTCGAGGTGTCCCGACCGGACGACGAGCGCCTCTCCCGGTCTCTTCATGGGCTGACGCGGTCGCTCATCGCCAACATGGTGATCGGCGTAACGGAGGGATACGAGAAGAAGCTGGAGATCGTCGGGACCGGGTACAGAGTCGCCAAGAAGGGGAACGATCTGGAGTTCACCCTTGGGCTGTCCCATCCCGTGCTCGTCAAGGCTCCGGATGGGATCACCTTCGTGACAGACAAGCCCACCACGCTCACGATTCAGGGCATCGACAAGCAGCAGGTGGGGGAGGTGGCGGCCAACATCCGCAAGATCCGACCCCCCGAGCCATACAAGGGCAAGGGCGTTCGCTACGAGGGCGAGGTCGTTCGCCGTAAGGCAGGAAAGGCGGGGAAGAAGTAGACCATGGGAATCACGATTCTTGGATCCGGCCGATCCGCCCAACGCAGGCGGCGGCATTTTCGGATTCGCAAGCGGGTGTCCGGAACGCCGGACAGGCCCAGGCTCGTCGTCACCCGTTCGTCTCGGCACATCGTCGCCCAGGTGGTGGACGATACCCGGGGTCATACCCTCGCATCCGCCTCCTCGCTGGAGGCAGACGTTCGCTCGATCAAGGGAAACAAGACGGAGAAAGCCTCGGCCGTCGGGAAACTCGTTGCGGAACGGGCGAAGAAGGCCAAGATCTCTACGGTGGTCTTCGACCGGGGCGGCAACAAGTACCACGGCCGGGTGGCCGCGGTGGCCGACGGGGCCAGAGAAGGCGGGCTGTCGCTATGACCCGCGCAACAGCGAAGGATGGATGCAATGGCTGAACAGACTTCTGACCGCGGCTCCCGGCGTCGATCGGGGGAGCCCGAGAACAAATTCATCGAACGTGTCGTCGATGTCAACAGGGTCTCCAAGGTCGTCAAGGGCGGCCGGAGGTTCAACTTCACGGCCCTGGTCGTCGTCGGGGACGGGGACGGGAACGTCGGGGTCGGCTACGGCAAGGCCAAGGAGGTGCCCGCCGCGATCTCCAAGGGAGTCGAGGAGGCCAAGCGGGCCTTCTTCCGGGTC
Organism: uncultured Demequinaceae bacterium; assembly: GCA_964438525.1. Taxonomy (GTDB): domain Bacteria; phylum Actinomycetota; class Actinomycetes; order Actinomycetales; family Demequinaceae; genus JAFGBM01. The sequence continues at coordinate 7,049 of CAYTLH010000014.1, forward strand.
CCGCGTATCCAGGGAACGATCCCTCACGCGGTTCAAGGAGAAAAGGCGGCCGGGGTGGTCTTCCTCAGGCCGGCGTCCCCGGGAACCGGGGTTATCGCCGGCGGTCCCGTCCGAGCCGTCCTGGAGTGCGCCGGGATTCACGACGTGCTGTCCAAGTCGCTCGGGTCGTCCAACCCCATCAACATCGTCCACGCGACCGTGGCCGCCCTCAAGCAGCTTGAGACCCCCGAGGCCGTCGCGGCCCGTCGGGGGAAGAACGTTGAAGACATCACCCCCGCGGCCATGTTGAGGGCCCAGGCGAAGGGACGTCAATGATGGCCCGGCTGAAGATCACCCAAAAGAGGTCAGGGATCGGCACCAAGCCGAACCAGCGGGAGACCCTCCGCACCCTGGGTCTCAAGCGCATCGGCGACATCGTCGTCAAGGAGGACAGCCCGGAGATCCGGGGAATGATTCGTACGGTGACCTTCCTGGTTTCCGTGGAGGAGGTTGAGTGATGGCTGAGGCCAAGAAGCCGGCGGTCAAGAAGCCATCGGCAAAGAAATCGGCGGCCAAGCCCGCATCGGCGAAATCTGGCGCCGAGACGACTGCGACCAATCCGGGGGAAAAACCGACGGCAGCCAAGACGACAGCGGCCAAGCCGGCAGCCAAGACGACCGCGGCCAAGCCGGCAGCCAAGACGACGGCGGCCAAACCGACCTCGGGCGCAAAGACCTCGGCCCGAAAACCCGCCGCTCAGGTTCAGAAGGTGCCGACCCTCCGGATTCATCACCTGAGGCCGGCCGAGGGCGCGAACACACCCAAGACGCGGGTGGGTCGAGGCGAAGGCGGGACCCGGGGCAAGACCGCGGGTCGGGGGACCAAGGGGACGAAGGCGCGGTCCGGAGTCCCCGCTCGCTTCGAGGGGGGGCAGACCCCCATCCACATGCGGATCCCGAAGATGCGGGGCTTCACGAACCCGTTCCGGGTGACCTACCAGGTGGTCAACCTTTCTAGCCTCGTACGCTTGTACCCGAAGGGCGGAGAAGTGACCAAGGCCGATCTCGTGGCCAAGGGGGCGGTCAGGAAGAATTCTCCCGTTAAGGTACTCGGAGACGGAGAGATCGCCGTCAAGTTGGCGATCGTCGATGTGGACAGGGTGTCCAACTCGGCCCGCGCCAAGATCGAAGCCGCGGGCGGTTCGATCAAACTGAACTAGAGTCGGGATGGGTCCCGGGGTGGGCCCAACCGGCGTGGACGAGGGAGAGGAAGTATGCTCGGCGGCTTCGTGGAAGCGTTCCGGACGCCCGATCTTCGACGGAAGATCTTCTTCACGCTCGGCATCCTTGCCCTCTACCGGTTGGGGTGCGCCATCCCGACGCCGGGGGTCGACTACAGCAACCTCGAGCAATGCATCGGCCAGGGCGACCAAAACGACTTCCTGCAACTCATCAACCTCTTCACCGGGGGGGCCCTCCTCCGCCTGTCCGTCTTCGCCCTCGGCGTGAT
>CAYTLH010000015.1:0-5397 GCA_964438525.1 uncultured Demequinaceae bacterium
CGTGGGGGAGAACCTCTGGGCGCTCCCCATCCGCACCCTGTGGGAAGGCCAGGCTTGATCCCTTCCCCGAGCGAGCTCGGGGTGGCGCCCCACCTCGACGGCCGGGGTCGGCGACCCCTAGGCGTCCCCGCCGGTGGAGCCGGACGCCCCGGCGCGGACATCGTGGAGGCGGTAGCGCTCGATCGCCTCGGCCAGCGAACCGGTCGGGACCTCGCCGGCGAGTTCCAGCCGCTCCAGCACCTTCGCCGCCGTCGAGGGTCCGTCGATGTGGAAGAAGCGTCGCGCCGCCGCGCGGGAGTCCGAGAAGCCGAAGCCGTCCGCTCCGAGGGTCGCGTAGTCGCCGGGGATCCAGGCGCGGATCTGGTCGGGGACTAGGTGGTCGAAGTCCGTCGTTGCCACGAACGGCCCCTTCGCCGCCGAGAGCGGCCAAGAGAGCCTGCGCCTCGAGCGCCCACTGGACCCCGACCCCTGAGGCCAAGATCTGCGCCGTGGGGCCCACCCCTTCGGACTTCCGAAGCAGGTAGATGCCCTTGAGGATGCCCTCGACGTCCACGTCGGCGGGCTCGGCCGGCTGGGGGACCGGCTCGTTGTACACGGTGATGTAGTAGAAGGCGTTCTCGTGGTTGACGAACATCCGCTCGATCCCGTCGCGGACGATGTGCCGAATCTCGTAGCCGTAGGCCGGGTCGTAGATGACAGCCGCCCGGTTCATGCTGGCCAGGATCGGCGAATGCCCGTCGGCGTGCTGCAGGCCCTCGCCCGTCAGCGTCGTCCGCCCGGCTGTCGCCCCGATCGCGAACCCCCGCGTCATCTGGTCGCCCGCCGCCCAGAACTGGTCGCCCGTCCGCTGGAACCCGAACATCGAGTAGAAGACGTACACCGGCACCAGCGGCACCCCGTGCGTCGCATACGCCGTCCCCACGGCCTGGAACGCCGCCACCGACCCGGCCTCGTTGATCCCGGTGTGCATGATCTGCCCGGACTCGGATTCCTTGTAGCTCAGCAGGAGCTCCCGGTCGACGGGCAGGTACTGCTGCCCCTTCGTGTTGAAGATCTTCGCGGTCGGGAAGAGCGAGTCGATTCCGAACGTGCGGGCCTCATCGGGGATGATCGGCACGAGTCGGTGCCCGAACTCCGGATCTTTGACCAGGTCCTTGAGCAGCCGGACGAATGCCATCGTCGTCGCCACCTCGTGCGGCCCGGACCCCTCGGCCAACTCGTCGTACACCGTGGGGGCGGGCAGCGTGACCTGCACCTTCGGGTCCCGACGCTCGGGGAACAGGCCCCCGAGGGCGCGGCGCCGGTCCATCATGTACCTCAGCTCCGGGCTGTCGGGCCCGGGGTGGTAGTACGGCGGGCGGTACGGGTCGTGATCGAGGTCCTCGTCGGTGAACGGGATGTCGAACGTGTCCCGCATGGTCTTGAGGCCCACGCCGACGAGCTTCTTCATCTGGTGGGTGGCGTTGCGGGACGCGAAGCCCGACCCCAGCCCGAAGCCCTTGATGGTCTTGGCGAGGATGACGGTAGGCTTCCGGTTCTTGGCCTTGACGGCCCAGTCGTAGGCGGCGTACAGCTTCCGCATGTCGTGCCCGCCCCGTTCGAGCGCCCAAATCTCGTCGTCCGTCATGTCCGTGACGAGTTCCTTCGCCCGGGGGTCGCCCCCGAAGAACTGGTCGCGGATGAACGCCCCCGACTCCGCCCGGAACGTCTGGAAGTCCCCGTCGGGCAGGGTGTTCATGAGGTTGAGCAGCCCGCCGTCCTTGTCGTCGGCGAACAACTGGTCCCAACCCCGGCCCCACAGCACCTTGACGACGTTCCAGCCGCCGCCCCGGAAGTACGCCTCCAGCTCCTGGATGATCTTCCCGTTGCCCCGGACCGGCCCGTCGAGCCTCTGGAGGTTGCAGTTGATGACGAACGTGAGGTTGTCGAGCTCCTGGTCGGCCGCCAGCTGGAGCATGCCCCGGCTCTCCGGTTCGTCCATCTCGCCGTCGCCCAGGAACGCCCACACGTGCTGCTCGGACGTGTCCTTGAGGTCGCGGTTGCGCATGTACCGGTTGGTCCACGCTTGGTAGATGGCCTGCGCCGGCCCCAGCCCCATGGAGACCGTGGGGAACTCCCACAGATCCGGCATCAGCCGCGGGTGGGGGTACGACGGCAGGCCCCGGCCGTCGCCGGACTTCTCCTCGCGGAACGAGTCGAGGTCGGCCTCGGTCAGCCGCCCCTCCAGGAACGCGCGGGCGTAGACGCCGGGGGAGGCGTGCCCCTGGAAGAACACCTGGTCGCCGCCGCCCGGGTGGTCCTTGCCCCGGAAGAAGTGGTTGAGCCCCACCTCGTACAGGCTCGCGACCGACGCGTACGACGAGATGTGGCCGCCGATGCCGGCGCTGTCGGCCTGGGCGCGGGTCACCATGGCCGCGGCGTTCCACCGGATCCAGCCCTGATAACGCTTCTCGACCTCCTCGTCGCCCGGATACTCGGGCTCGGCGTCGAGCTGGATGGTGTTGACGTACGGGGTGTTCAGGCTGAGCGGCACGGAGAGGCGCTTGTTCGCCGCGTGCTCGACGAGGGAGCGGACGATGTATTCGCCGCGCGTGGGTCCGTCGGCGGCGACCAGCCCGTCTAAGGACTCGAGCCATTCGGACGTTTCCTGGGGGTCCTTGTCGAAACCGTCGATCGTCACGGGGGTCGTTCCTCCATACCGGCGCGGGGGTGGCGGCGCCTCTAGGATCATCGCGGTGGGTGTTCCGCTCCGATGCCATTCTTGCCAGGTCTAACGAGATTGTCACGCCGGGGTATTCCGGCGGGTCGTTTGGCGATTGCGGCGGGTCGCCGCCGGGCCGTAGGGTTGACCTATTCCTATTCCTGCAATCGGTGCGGGAGGACGTCAGAAAGGGGCAAGGCCACCGTGGCGCAGTCGAAGGTGGACGTGAAGGCGGGCGTGGCAAGGCTCGGATTGAGCAAGGGGATGGTCGTCCAGGAGTTCTTGCACGATTCGGACGCCGACGAGGGGCTTCGGGAGGCGATCGCCAAGGCCACGGGCCGGGCGCTCGTCGGGGACGACTACGGGGACGTCACGGACGCCTCGATCGTCTGGTATCGGGACGGGGACGGCGACCTGGCGGACATCCTGCTCGACGTCCAGACCCTCCTCGACGACGGGGCTCCGATCTGGTTGCTGACCCCCAAGGCCGGGCTGTCCGGCGATGTCGAGCAGCGCGACATCGAGGAGGGGGCGTCCCTGTCCGGGCTGCATGCGACGTCGACGTTCGTCATCTCGCCCACATGGAAGGCGACGCAACTGGTCGAGAAGGGGCGACAGAAGTGACGCACCCGCTCGTCGGCAACCTGGCGCCCGACTTCACGCTTTCGAACCAGAACGACGAGTCGATCACCCTCTCCGACCTTCGGGGCACGCCGGTCCTGGTCGTGTTCGCCCCGTTCGCGTTCGCGCCCCTGTTCGACACGGAGATCGGCGAGATCCGGGATTCGGGGGAGCTTCGCTCGGCGGGCGGCGTGCGCATCCTGGTCATCACGTGCGATTCGATGTGCGCCCTCAAGGCATGGTCGGAGCAGAACAACTATAAGGGGGACCTCCTCTCCGACTACTGGCCCCACGGGGAGGTGTCCCGTTGGTATGGCATCTTCAATCCGAGGCGGGGGGTGGCGATCCGGGCGTCGTTCCTGGTGGGGGGTGAGGGAGTGGTCAGGTGGGCCGTGATCCACGCCCCCGACGACCCCCGATCGATAGACGAGTACCTCGAGGCCATCCGCGCGCTATAGGGGCCGTCCGCGTGCCGCGGCCCACCCCGGCCGTCCCATCCGTCCCGACGCCGGTTTCCCGTGCGGCCGCGGGTGGGGAACAATGGGGGCGGGCCCGTAGCTCAGTTGGTTAGAGCACTGCGCTTACACCGCAGGCGTCATCGGTTCGAGTCCGGTCGGGCCCACGTGACAGCACGATTCATCGCACGGCAGGTCGCCAAGAACGTCCTCTACCCCGTCGACCAGCCGCTCACCAGGACGCCGGCCGACTCCGGCATCGAGTATCGGGACGTCGAGTTCCCCGCCCGCGACGGCCTCGGTTTGTCGGGGTGGCTGCTGAACGAGGGCCGGCCGACCACGGTCGTCATGACCCACTTCGCCCTCAGGGCGACCCGGATCGGCTACCAGGTCCGGTATCAGCCGCGGCTCTTCCGGCCCGACAAGCGGGAGATCGACTTTGTGAAGGTCGCCAAGAACCTCGTCGACGCCGGCCACACGGTGCTCATGTACGACCTACGCAACCACGGGATCAGCGGCACGAGCGCCAGCGGCGCGGTCACCGGGGGGACGGACGAGGCGAACGACGTGTTGGGCGCCCTCGATCTCGTCGCGGCCGAGTGTCCGAAGAGCCGGGCGACGGGACTGCTGAGCTACTGCGTGGGGGCCAATTCCACGTTCTTCGCCGCCCAGTCCGATCCGGAGGCGTTCGCCCGGGCGGGCGTCCAGGCGCTCGTGGCGGTCCAGCCGGTGCGCATCGGAGACTTCGTCCGCGCCTACGGCCTGCCGAAGTGGATCAACCGGAGGGTCGGCGAGCACTTCGAGAAGGTGACGGGGGCCCCCTTCGACACCCCGCTGCTCGACGTCGTCCCCCGGATCCCGGTGCCCACGATGCTCGTCCAGGGGCGCGGGGATCCCTGGACCAACCTCGACGTCATCGGGCAGATCTACGAGGCGATCCCCGAACCCAAGGAGATGGTGTGGATCGAGGAGGCGGACCACCGCTTCGACGCCTATCGCTGGTTCGGGGAGCACCCCGAGCAGATGCTCGAGTGGTTCGCCCGGCACCTCTGATCCGTAGACGATCCCGGAGATGACGAGAGGCCGCCCTCTCGGACGGCCTCCCTGTCGACTGCGGGGTCGCGGCTATTCGCGCTCTTGGCGAATCTCTTCGACGATCTCGTCGACGTTGTCGGGGATCTCAAAACCACACGCCGCAAGTTCCTCCGGGATCTCGAGCGTGATGCCCTCCTTCCCGTCGGCGTGCGCATCCCCCACCGTGCCCTCGTAGATCTGGGGGTCGGACGATTCGAGGTTGACCGCCGGGACGTCCTCGCACAGGTGGTAGTAGTCGCCGAACTTGGTCCAGACGACGAGGTCGTCGCCCGTCAACTCGATGACCCGCTGGGTCTCCGTGGTGTACTGCTCCACGGACGGGGAGTCGAACGACATGCCGAAGTAGCCGGCGACGAGCGCCACCACGATGGCGATGCTGCCCGCGACCCCCTTCTGCTTGCTGTCCATGTCCTTGTTCATGAAGATCAGGACGATCAGCGGCAGGAACGCGATGATCGCGATGATGAGCCCGAGCTGGTTCTGGATCCAGAAGCGGACGGGCTCCGAACGCTTCGCCGGGTCCGC
>CAYTLH010000016.1:0-11449 GCA_964438525.1 uncultured Demequinaceae bacterium
GGACCCCGCAATGATACGGGGAGGAGGGGGGCGCGCGCCACCCTAGGGCGGGCGGGAGCGTCCGGGGCAGAATGGTGCCATGGTCTCGATGTCGCGCGAGGAGTTCGAAAGGGCGGTCGAGGAGGCCCTCGGCTTGATCCCAGACGAGCTCGCCGAACTCGTCGACAACGTCGTCGTCCTGGTCGAGGACGACCCTCCGCCCGACGAGCCGGATCTTCTAGGGCTGTACGACGGGACGGCTCTCACGGACCGCGGGACCGATTGGGGATATGCGAACCTTCCCGACCGGATCTTCATCTACAGGAATACGATCCTCGAGGCGTGCGGGACCGCGGACGAGGTACGCGACGAGGTGGCCGTGACCGTCATCCACGAGATCGCGCATCACTTCGGTATCGAAGAGGAGCGGCTCCACGAGCTTGGCTGGGGCTGACCTTGGGCCTGGGGAAGCGAAGGCCGATCCCGCCGGCGGTTATGGAAATTGTCCAGGAATACCGGTCGGGTGGAGAGCGTTTCATCTCGCACAGTCGAAACGATTCGAATACGCTCGAGACGTATACCCAAACCGCAACGAGCCACATCCTCGAGGAGTTCCCATGTCCGATGCCTCGTTTTCCCCGATGACGGAGTTCGGCCCCGTGCCCGACGGTTGGGTTTGGGGCACAGCCACGGCCGCCCACCAGGTGGAGGGCGGAAACGTCAACACCGACTGGTGGGAGTTCGAGCACGACCCGAATTCCGTCGCCGTCGAGTCTTCCGGAGACGCGTGCGACAGTTGGCACCGGTGGCGCGAGGACCTGGCGTTGGTCAAAGGGCTCGGCTTGGATTCGTACCGGTTCTCGCTCGAGTGGAGCCGTATCGAGCCCGCCCCCGGCGAGTTCTCGTCCGCCGCCCTCGATCACTATCGGGAGATGCTTGAGGCTTGCCGTGACCTCGGTCTCAAGACTTGCGTCACCTTCCATCACTTCACCACACCGCTATGGATGGCCGAGCGAGGCGGCTGGACCAACCCGGAGATCGTCGAGAGGTTCGCTCGGTATTGCGAGGTGGCCGTCGACCGCCTCGGCGACCTCATCGACATCGCCTGCACCCTCAACGAGCCCAACATGGTCGCCCTCGTCGGGTACTGGCAAGGCGAATTCCCTCCCGGCCGAGTCAACGACTTCGAGGGATTCGAAGCCGCGACGAACAACCTCGTCGCCGCCCACCACGCCGCGCGGAAGGTCCTGAAGGCCGGGCCGGGCGACTTTCCCGTCGGGCTCACGCACGCGCTCTTCGATATGGTCCTACACGCGGACGACCAATGGGATGGGCCGACGCTCACGTTCGACGAGATCCCGCCGGATTCCGACCTCGCCAGATACGCCTGGGGCGTCGTCACCGCCTACCTGGATGCCGCCAAGGAGGACGATTTCATCGGGGTGCAGACGTACTTCACCGAGCACATCGGCCTCGACGGGCAGAAGACGCCGCGGCCGCCCGGGGTGCGGGAGACGGCGATCGGATGGCTGTTCACGCCCGAGGCGATCGGCAAGACGTGCCGATGGGCGGCCGAGTACACCTCAAAGCCCGTCATCGTCACGGAGAACGGGATCGCGACCGACGACGACGAGGAGCGGATCGAGTACTACTCGAAGGCGCTCACGGCCGTGCGGGAGGCGCTTGACGACGGGGTGGACATCCGCGGCTACTTTGCGTGGAGCCTCATGGACAACTTCGAGTGGGCGAAGGGGTACTCCATGAAGTTCGGGCTGTACTCCGTGGACCGGACGACGTTCGTGCGGACGCCGAAGCCGAGCGCCGACTTCTACCGGAAGGTTGTCGAGTCGAGCCGGCGGTGACGCACGGGCGAATTCAGGGCTTCGGATGCGCCGCCCAGGCGCTCGCGACGATGTCTTGAATGGGGTGGTACATGGACCAGCCGAGGTCGCGGGTGGCCAGGGTCCCGTCGGCGACGATACGGGCGGGATCCCCCCGGCGCCTGGGCCCGATCGTCGGCCTCAACTCCGTGCCGGTGACCTCGACAATGGCGTCCATCATCTCCTTGACGCTCGTGCCTCTTCCTGAGCCGAGGTTGTACACCTGCTCCAGAGGTTGTCCCTCCCCGAGGGCATGGGCGGCTGCCAGGTGGGCGTGGGCGACGTCGGAGACGCAGATGTAGTCGCGGATGCAGGTCCCATCCGGGGTGGGGTAGTCCGTCCCGTAGATGACGGGGGCTTGGCCCTCGAGCAGCCCCGTGAAGACCCGGGGGAGGATGTTGTACGGGCTCGCGTCGTAGACCTCCCCGTGGGAGCCGATGACATTGAAGAAGCGAAGGGACGTCTGCCTGAGTGGGCGTTCGGTGTCGGCGGTGGCCGATGCTTGGGCCCGGATGAGGACCTCGGCGGCCAGTTTGGATTCCCCATACGGGGATGTGGGGGCATCTGGGGTCGTCTCGGTGACAACCTCGACCGTGGGGGAGCCGTAGATGCCAGCCGAACTGGAGAAAACGAGGGTGCGGACCCCCACCTCCTCCATGGCGTGGAGCAGGGACGCCGTGCCCTCGACGTTCTGCCGCCAGGTGTACAGGGGCCGGTGAACGGACTCGCTCGCGTACTTGTAGCCGGCGATGTGGACGACCCCGGTCGCCTCGTGGTCGACGAGCGCCGACCGCACCGCCTCCGTGTCGAGGAGGGAGGTCTCCACTAGCGGAACGCCCTCGGGAACGAAGTTCGCCCGTCCGGTGGAGAGGTCGTCGAGAACCACTACCTGTTCCCCGGCGTCCCGAAACGCCCGGACGACGTGCGAGCCGATATACCCGGCGCCTCCCGTGACGAGCCAACTCATACTTGGAGGGTATCGCGGCGGGGTACGCAAGGCTCGGCGAACCGGGAGCCTGGGCCACGACCTGAAGGGAGGGGCGTCGAGGAGTCCCGCTAAGGAAGGCCGAGCCCGGTGATGTTTTCGAGCTCCTCGACGAGGGAGGCCCTGGCCGAGGGGTCCAGCGCCTCCGGATTGGGGGTCTGTACCGTACGGCGCTTGATGTATTGGCCGGAGGTGAGGGCGATGGGGTCATCGCTCGTCACGAGCCAGACCTGGGTTTCGGCACCGAGGTCGAGCGGATCCGGGGCTTCGGGTCCTCCCATGTTCGTCTTGATCCATCCCGGATCGACGGCGTTGACCGTCACGTTCGGATGCCGGGCAGCCATTTCGAGGGCCAGCATCAGGTCGAAGAGCTTAGAGTCGCTGTAGGCCTGCATACCGTCCCAGGGGCGCTTCTTCCATTGAAGGTCGTCCAACTGGAGGTGCCCATTCGATTCGAGCCCGCTCGTCAGGTAGACCATCCGCAGTGCGGGCGGCATGAGGCAGGTGAGGATATAGGGGCCGACGACGTTCGTATGGAAGATCAATTCGATGCCATCGGCGCTCTCTTGGCGTTTGGGAGAGCCTCCCCCGAGGCCGGCGTTGTGGATGACGGCGTCGTAAGGTCCGAGGGCGTTGGCTTGACCGGCCAGTTCTTTCGCAGCCTCGATCTGGGCCAGATCGCCCACGACGACCCCGGCCAGTCCGACGTGGCCGGGGCGCACGGTATGGGCGGCTCTGATCTGCTCGGCCCGCTCGGGATTGCGGGCGTGGGCGACGACCTCATGCCCCGACTTCCTCAATTGCATGACGGTCTCGGCGCCGATCCCTTGACCGGCTCCCGTGACGAAAACCCGCGACATGTGACCCTCCCACAGCACGATACCTGACCCGAAACGTTTCGACGCCAGAATACCAGGGGGGTGTGGCGTACCGCCTCGCGGAGGATTTGAGTCCTCCGGAAACCCGGCTCGTCACGAAGTAGGCTGGGCGGAACCTCACGCGCCGACGACAAAGGGGCAGACCATGGGTGTGACCGACGCACTACTCAAGAGAAACCGTGACTACGCGGTCGTCCACACGACCGACCGCCCGCTCCCTCCCCGACTCAAGCTCGCCGTCGTCGCCTGCATGGATTCCCGCCTGGATGTTTTCGGAATGCTCGGCCTCGACGTCGGAGACGCCCACGTCATCCGGAACGCCGGGGGCGTCGTGACGGACGACGTCATCCGGTCCCTCGTGGTTTCCCAACGCAAACTCGGCACGGAGGAAGTTGTCCTCGTCCACCACACGGATTGCGGCGCCCTCACCTACACGGACGACGAACTCCGGGCGGAACTCCTGGAGGACACGGGCCTGAAGCCGGCCTGGTCTCCGGAGTCATTCGTCGATCTGGACGCAGACCTGCGCCAGTCGATGGAACGCGTGAGGACGAACCCCTTCCTGCCGAAACGCGATCAGGTGCGGGGGTTCGTGTTCGACGTGGTCACCGGGTCGCTCCGTGAAGTGACCGCGTCTTCGTAGGCCCGACGATACGGGCCCGGCCGAGGTGAACCTTGGCCTAGTCGTCGACGATGAAGGTGACGAGCATGTTGACCCGGTGGTTGACGATCTTCCCGTCCACGATGTCGAGTTTCTGCTCCTTGATCCACGCTCCCGTGACGCCCCGAAGCGTCTTGTTCGCCCGGTCGATCCCGGCCTTCACGGCGTCGTCGAACGATACGTCGCTGCTGGCGGATATCTCGGTGACCCGCGCGACGGATGCTGTCATGGCAACCTCCCCTTGAGCCGGACGGTCGCCGGCCTCGTGATCCCAGCCTACTGAGACGTCCGAATCCGTCTAGGGCGAGTTCCGGTCGACGGGGATGGGTGCCCTTACCTGGGGACGTCGACGCGAGCCCCGCGTTTGATCAGCTTTCGGCGCAGTTTGCCCGTCGCGGAGGCGTCTCCGGTGGCCCGGTCGGTCGGGGCCAGGGGAACGTTCGGGGCGAAGTTCATCGCCCGCACGCGGAGGGACCCGATATTCGGAAGCTCCAATTCGAGTCCGTTGAACATCAGGCCGAGGATGGCCTTGGGCGTGACGATCGTGACGACCGACAAGGGAAAAGACCATCCCTCGCCCTGTTGGGGAACCCAGCGGATCTGGTCCGTCACCTCGATGACTCCCACCCTGCTCGGGTCTTGCCGCGCGTGGCCGAGGCCGTGGTCGCCGTAGTCGAGAAGGGCATGGGTGTACCACATCTTGTGTGGCGAGGTTTCAGCCACGTAGGGCGAGGCGTCGGCCATGACATCGTCCTTCCCTTGAGTCCTACTGTACCTAAGGCCCTTTCGATGCGCAGGCGCCCGCCGAGGCTTGCCTTCCGACCAAGGATGCCCTAACCTCACAGCATGCGTAGTCGTCGAATGTGCCGCTGACAAGCGCACGTTCGGCGTGCGCCCACGCGGGCGCCTGACCAGGTATCCTGGCAGCCCAACCGGGCCTCCCAATGTGCCAGCCGCAGCCCAGCCATGGGCGACGCGGGTCAGCGCGCTGGCCTCGCTGCGTGTGGCCGGGCCAACCGAACCCCACACACGAAAGCGAGACCCAGATGACAACGAATCACCGATTCGAGACGCTCCAGATACATGCGGGCCAAACGCCCGATGCCCAGACGGGCGCCCGAACCCTTCCCATCTACCAGACGACGGCCTTCGTCTTCGAGGACACGGCACAGGCCGCCGGACGCTTCTCGTTGTCCGAGGAAGGCCCGATCTATACCCGGATCGGTAACCCGACCCAGGACACCGTCGAGGCCCGAATCGCGGCGCTCGAGGGCGGCGTCGGCGCCCTGCTCGTCTCCTCCGGACAGGCCGCCACGACCGTCACCGTCCTCAACGTCGCCGAGGCCGGGGACCACGTCGTCGCCTCCCCATCCCTATACGGGGGGACCTACAACCTCTTCCACCACACCCTGCCGAAATACGGCGTCGAGTGCACCTTCGTCGAGGACCCGGACGATCTCGCGTCCTGGAAGGCCGCGATCCGACCGAACACCAAGCTCCTCTTCGGGGAGTCGGTGGCCAATCCCAAGCAGGACGTCCTCGACATCGAGGGAGTCGCGGGGGTGGCCCACGAGGCGGGCATCCCTCTCGCCGTGGACAACACCGTCGCCACCCCGTACGTCACCCAACCCCTGAGTTGGGGAGCCGACTATGTCGTCCACTCGGCGACGAAGTATCTGAGCGGGCACGGGACGGCCATCAGCGGCGCCATCGTCGACGGCGGGGCCTTCGACTTCGCCAAGCACGCCGACCGCTACCCGAACTTCACCACCCCGGATGCGAGCTATCACGGGCTGACCTACGCCCAGGACTGCGGGGTCGGGAGCGACTTTGGGGCCAACCTCGCCTTCATCGTCAAGGCGCGGGTCCAGTTGCTCCGAGACCTCGGCCCGGCGATCTCGCCGTTCAACGCCTTCCTCATCGCCCAGGGCCTCGAGACCTTGTCGCTCCGGATCGAGCGGCATCTCGAGAACGCCCTCGCCGTGGCGAAGTGGCTAGACAAGCGCGCGGAGGTCGCCTCGGTCGCCTACGCGAGCCTGCCCTCCTCCCCGTGGCACGCCAGCGCAAAGAAATACGCGAAGAAGGGAGCGGGCGCGGTCCTCGCGTTCGAGATCGCCGGGGGCGAGAAGGCCGCGTTGACCTTCATCGACGCCCTCACCCTGCATTCGCTGGTGTCCAACATCGGCGACGTGCGGTCGCTCGTCATCCATCCGGCGACGACGACCCACGCGCAACTGTCGCCGGAGGAGCAGGTGGCGGCGGGGGTCACGCCCGGAACGGTCCGGCTCGCCGTCGGGATCGAGCACATCGACGACATTCTGGAGGACCTCGAGCAGGGGTTCTCCGCGATCGGATAGGGGACGGCCATGGACGACGACCTCATTGAAAGCGACCTGCCGGACGATCGGGCGCCGACGGGCACACCCCCCATCCCGGCGTCGGCGGCATGGCGGGAGGGGGACCCGCCCGGGAGGCGCCGGTTCTTCGACCTCGGGGATATCGAGCTCGAGGCGGGGTCGTCGGGCGGCCCGTTCACGCTGCCGGGTGTCCGGATCGCCTATGAAACCTGGGGGGAACTCGACCCGGACGGCCTCAACGCCGTCTACGTCGCCCACGCCCTCACCGGGGACTCCCACGCGACGGGACCGGCAGGCGAGGGCCACCACACCGGCGGATGGTGGGCCTCGATGGTCGGACCGGGCAAGCCGATCGACACGGACCGCTACTTCGTCGTGTGCGCGAACGTCATCGGTGGGTGCCAGGGTACGACGGGCCCCGCGTCGGCCCATCCGGACGATGGCAAGCCATGGGGGTCGCGTTTCCCGTACGTGACGATCCGGGACATGGTCCGGGTCGAGATCGCCCTAACCGAGTTTCTCGGCATCGAATCATGGAAGTTCGTGCTTGGGCCATCGCTAGGGGGGTTGCGGGCGCTCGAGTGGGCGGTCATGGCGCCCGAGAAGGTGAGGGCCATCGCGGTCGAGGGGGCGGTCGCCGCCACGACCGCGGACCAGATCGCCTGGGCCACCCCTCAGCTTGCGGCCATCCGTTCCGACCCGAAGTTCCGGGGAGGGGACTACTATGACGCGGAGCCGGGCGACGGTCCCCATGTCGGGGTGGGTATCGCCCGGATGATCGCCCACGCGACCTATCGCTCGGAAGGTGAACTCAACAGGCGCTTCGGGCGGCAGTTCCAGGGGGACGAGAATCCGTTGGGCGGGGGAGGACGCTTCGCCGTCACCTCCTACCTCGAGCACCACGCCGACAAGCTTGCCCGCCGTTTTGACGCCAACACCTACATCCGCCTGACGGAGGCGATTCTGTCGCACGACGTCGGCCGGGGGCGGGGCGGGGTGGAGGCCACTCTCGCCACCATCGACACCCCCGCCCTCATCATCGCCGTCGACTCCGACCGGCTCTACCCGGTGGGGAACGCGGAGGAACTCGACGCCGGCCTCAAGGGTTCCGACGGGGTCAAGGTCGTTCACTCGGACGTCGGGCACGACGGGTTCCTGGTCGAGTCCGAGCAGGTGAACCGGCTGGTCGAGCAGTTCCTCGCGGGGATCCGATAGCGCGCAGCCATCCGCCCGGGTTCGCTCGCCGTTGATGTCTGCGTTACGCTTCCCCCACCATGTCCGGGTATGACCACGTCGTCCGCGCGATCGAGGACTTCGAACGATCGCTCGATGGAGAAAGCCCCGACGCCCCGATCCGTTCGGTTGCGGAGTTCGCGCGACGGGCGGGCTATTCCGTCCACCATTTCACCCGGCTGTTCGCCGCCGTCGTTGGGACACCACCCAAGGAATACCTTCTCGGGCGGACCCTGACGGAGGCCGCACGGATCGCGGCCGAGACCGACGCCCCCCTGAGATCCGTGGCCGAGAGGCTGGGGTTTGCGGACTACGAGACCTTTTCCCGAGCTTTCCGGCGGCGTTTCGGCTTTCCTCCCAGCCGCCTGAGGGAGCCGGGGGCCTCGCCCCCCGAGGGCACGCCGCGGGCGACCCCGACCCACCCGCGTCCATCCGCCGGACCGAGCGTCGTCCCCGAACCGACCCGCGTCCGGGTGGACGGGTTCTCCGTGACGGGCATGACGTTCTACGTCGACGAGAGGGCCTCCGACTTCCGCGGGATATGGGAGACCTTCATGCGTGTCCAGGATCGAGTCCGGGGTCGCGTCGTCCCCGACTCCTTCTATCAGGTGTCGTCATGGCCGGAGACGGACGACCTTTCCGGACTCGCCGTCCTATGCGGGTTGCGGACCGAGGGCGCCGTCGAGCAGGAGCCCCTCTTCGTGACGCGGACGCTGCCGACGACCGACTGCCTGCGCTTCGTCCACCCGGGGGGCGTCGAGACGATTCGGGACACCTACGACTTCATCTACCGCGATTATCTTCCCGGGCACGACACCCGTCCGGCCTCTTCGTGGGAGTACCAGCGTTACGCCGATGACGGGAGGATCGAGGTCTACCTTCCGGTCGGCGTTAGAACATGAACTCCTCGTGCCAGGCGAAGTCTCCGCTCTCCTCGGCGGATGCGGGCCAATGGCGGCACCACTCGGGCATCTCCACGTCCCGGATTCGGTCCACCGAGGGTTGATACGGCTTGACGTCGAGGACGGGCGATCCGTCCTCGGCGTCGATCCAGGGCACCTCGATCTCCCCCTTCTTTGAATCCACGCGGATGACGGGGACCGCGCTCACGAGGATGGGATTGGGCCGGTGTTCCGAGCGGGTCGCGAAGATCCCGAGACGGGAGGGTGCGAGGCGGTACGGCTTGGGGACGGTCAGGTTCCCCGGGTCCCAGGAGGGGTTCTCGTGCGCGTACCAGAAGACGAGGACATGGCTGAAGCCTTCCAGGCCCTCGAGCCCTGCGGCGTAATCCTTGTATAGGCGGACGATCGTGGTGGCACCCGCGGATACCGTTCCGATCGGCTTCATGGTGATGGTCATGGGGTTCTCCTTGGTTGGGTCGGGTGTCCCCCGTGTGGGAACGCGGATTCGATTGTTCCCGCCATGGGTGTGGGACGCCTTGACGATGTGTGCGCAGGGCATGACGAAACGCGCCGGTTCCCACCGGTCCGGGGTTGTTAGGCTGAGGGGACACGAATAGAGGAGGCACGATGAGCCCGGCACCGTCGAGCGCGGCCAAGGGGACGAAGAAGGCCGGGGCCGCCAAGGCGGGTGGGGGCACGGCCGCCAAGGCGCCAGCGAAGAAGGCCCCCGCCAAGAAGGCGCCCGCTAAGAAGACGCCCGCCACGAAGGCCCCGGCGACGAAGGTGCCGGCCGCGGAGGCGGCCGCGAAGACCACACCCTCGACACCAGCGACGGCGAAGAAGGCCCCGGCGAAGGCCCAGGCCGCGAAGAAGCCCACGACGTCAGCCAAAGGGAAGAAGGAGGCCAAGGACAAGCGCGCCGAGCCCGCCCGTCCACCCTTACCGCCCCCAACCCCCAAGGGGACGCGCGAATGGACGAACCCCAAGTACGGCAACCAGCCCGCGAGGACGGGGATGCACCACCGGCTTCGCAGCTCCCGGGGTCGTTAGGCGGGATCCCCGATCGACGCCGGTGCGCGCCTTGCCAGACGTCGCGCCAGCGTGACCCCGGCCACGCCCAGGGCGATGCCGAGGGCATTGAGGATGACATCATCGACATCGGCCGAACGGCCAATACCGTATTGGGCGGCTTCGATCGCGACGGACAGGCCGATCCCGGCCGCTAGGGCCTTCCCCCCCGCCCGCTGAACGGTCGCGCGCATCGCCAGCAGGGCGAGCATCCCCACGGGAACGAACACGAGGACGTTCCCCCACAGGTTGACGACGCCGTAGCCCGCCTCCTCGGAGCGGAGGGCCCTGGAGATCTCACGGAAGGGAACGAGGTTGAGGGCCCGGGCGTCGACGGCGTCGGGGTTGGACAGGAGGAGCGTCCAGACGAGAAGCACGGCGACGACGACGGCGAGGACGGCGCGTACGGCGGCAAGACGGGCCGCGGTGGGACCGGATCGGCGGCCGGTGGCGGAGTACGCCAACCAGACGACCGCCGCGCCGACGGCCACGGCGGGCAGCACGGTGGCGGCGAGCTCGATCATGAAGTCGGACACGAGGCCTCCCTGTTCCCTCAACGAGGAGACTCCCCCAATCGTGCCTCGGACGGACGGCCCCGTTCGTTGTGCCTACAATAAACCGGACGTCCACGACCATCGCGGGGGTAGAGCCATGACCAGCCGAGCACGCCTCAGGCGCCTGACCCGATCCCCGCTGGCGTGGTTCGGGGCCGTCGCCGCATTCGGAGCGATGACCCTGCTCTCCGCCTGCTCGACTCAGACTGCCCCGACCCCCTCCGCCGACGAGGCCTCCGTCGTCGACGCCTCCCTGGTCGAAGCCATCGAACCTTCCCTCGACGTCGTTTTCTTCTGGCACGAAGGATGTCCCAGATGCGCGGAGGAGCGGGAGTGGCTGAATACGGTCGCGATCGACTACCCGAGCCTCGATATCCGCTGGATTGAGGTGGACAGCGAACATGAGGGGAACAAGGAACTCTTCGATGCCTACGGAGAGAGGTACGACTTCCCTGCCACGAACGTTCCCGTCACGGTCATCGGGGAGAGGATATGGATCGGATGGACGTCTTCGATTGAGAAGGACATCGCCGAAGCCGTCGAGTCGGCCGCCCAGGGGGAGTTTCCCCAGCCGGGTCTATACGGAAGCGTCGACGCGGGTACCTGCTCTCAGGACGATCCCTACTGCGTCGTCGGCGAGGTCTACGTCGACGTGCCCTTCTTCGGCCAGGTGTCGCTCGGTGAAAAGTCACTACTCGCCTCTACCCTCATCATCGGCTTCGTCGACGGCGTCAACCCGTGCTCGCTCTGGGTCATATCCGTGCTCTTGACGATCGTCATCAGGACGGCCAACCGTCGCCGGGTCATCGCGATCGGGTCGACCTTCCTCGTCGTCACCGCCGGAATGTACGCCTTCTACATGGCAAGCATCTTCTCGGCCTTGACGTTCGTCGATTTCATTGGGGCCATTCAGATCACCGTGGCGATCGTAGCCGCGGTCTTCGGCTTCTTC
>CAYTLH010000017.1:0-28598 GCA_964438525.1 uncultured Demequinaceae bacterium
CTGGCCGCCTTCTCCCATGTCCTCGCGTCGGCCTTCCTCGTCGCCGGAACCGTCGTGGCGGGGATCGCCGGCGCTTGGCTCGTCAAAGGCCATCGGGCGGCCGTCCGAGATCCTTCGATCCGGGATTGGTCTTCCGACCGGCCCCTGTACCGGACGGCCCTCCGATTCGGGGCGATCGTCATGCTGATCTCCGGGGTGGCGGTGATCGGCACCGGAGACGCCCAGGGCAAGCTCATGGTCAAGGAGCAGCCGATGAAAATGGCCGCCGCCGAGGGGATTTGCGAGACCGACTCCGGAGTCGCCTTCTCTGTCTTCGCCCTACCCGGGCTCGGCGACTCCTGCGAAGACCTCACGCACGTCGTCACCGTTCCGGGGCTCGCCTCCTTCCTGTTCACGGGCGACTGGGAGGGTGAGATCCAGGGTGCCCACGAATTGCAAGCGGAATTCGAAGAAAGGTACGGCCCCGGAGACTATTCGCCCAACGTCCCCGTCACGTACTGGAGTTTCCGTCTGATGATCGGGCTCGGCGCGGGCAGCGCCGCCCTGGCCTTGGCGGCCCTCTACGTCACGCGAAGCGGACGAGCCCCGGATCGACCCTGGTTCCGGCGACTCTCCGTCTGGGCGATTCCGACCCCCTTCCTGGCCGCTTCCCTCGGATGGATATTCACGGAGATGGGGCGGCAGCCGTGGGTGGTCTATCCAAACGCGACCGGGGTGGATCCCGTTTTTCTTAAGACCGCCTACGGCGTCTCCCCCTCCGTCAGCTCGGGTGAAATCCTCACGTCGATGGTCATCCTCACCGTCGTCTACCTCGTCCTCGGGGTGTTCTGGTATCGGCTCATGCACCGATACGCCGCCGAGGGCATCCCGCCGCTCGCACCCGAACCCGCGGACGACCCGGCCGACCGACCCCTATCCTTCGCCTACTAGGAGCCGATCATGGACCTTTCCATCGCCTGGTTCGTCATCATCGCCATCCTGTGGACGGGCTACCTCGTTCTCGAGGGTTTCGACTTCGGAGTCGGCATGCTGATTCGGATCGCCGGTAGGGGCGATCGGGAAAGGCGCCTCGCGATCAATACCATCGGCCCCTTCTGGGACGGGAACGAGGTGTGGCTCATCACCGCGGCCGGCGCGACCTTCGCCGCCTTTCCCGAGTGGTACGCCACCTTGTTCAGCGGCTTCTACCTGCCCCTCGTCATCGTCCTCCTCGCCCTCATCGTCCGGGCCGTCTCCATCGAATACCGGGGCAAGATCAACAGCGCGACCTGGCGGAATCGGTGGGATTGGTCCATCGTCGCGACGGCCTGGGTTCCGTCGTTCCTGTTGGGGGTCGTGTTCGCCAACCTGGTCCGAGGCGTTCCGATCGACGATTCGGGCGAATTCACGGGAAGGCTCCTGGACCTCCTGTCGCCCTTCGCCCTCGCAGGAGGCCTCGTCACCCTCTCGCTCTTCCTCTCGCATGGAGCGATCTTCCTCGCCCTCAAGACGGACGGACCCGTCCGGGACCGATCCGGATTCGTCGCCACGGTCGCCTCGTCCGCCTCCATCGTCGTCGCCGGGGCCTGGGTCGTCTGGGCCCAGTTGTCGTACTCGGGGACCTGGACCTGGGCCATCGTCGGGATCGCCGCGGCCTCCCTCGTAGCGGCCCGCCTCCTGATCGGCACCGGCCGTTTCGGATGGGCCTTCGTCGCCAACGCCGCCACCATCGCCTCGTTCGTCGCCATCGCGTTCGGGTCGATGTACCCCGACGTCCTGCCATCGACCACGGATCCCGCCTTCTCCCTCACCGTGGAGTCGGCCTCCTCCACCGACTACACCCTCGGAGTCATGACCTGGGTGGCGGGATTCCTCACCCCCGTGGTGCTCCTGTACCAGGGGTGGACCTACTGGGTCTTCCGCCGCAGGCTCCGGGTGGAGGACCTGCCGGCCCACCACGAACCGACCTTCGCCGGGACGTAGCGTGAAAACCTTCGATCCGCGGGTGATGCGGATCGAGCCGGCGCGCGGGCTTCTCACGTGGCTGGCGGTCCTTCGCGCCGCCGAAGCCGCGCTCGTGCTGCTTCAGGCCCTCCTGATCGCCCGACTGCTCGCCCCCGCCCTCTCCCCCACCCCTCTTCTCGGGGACGGCTTGGGTGCCCTCGGGGCCATCGTGCCCACCCGCGCGAGGGAGGCCTCGGTCGGCCTCCCCCTCCTTGTCCTTGCGATCTCCCTTCGGGCCGCGCTCGTCTGGGGATCCGAACGTCTCGCCCATCGGGCCGGAGCGAGGGTCGTGTCCTCCCTTCGATCGGAAATCGCCGGCCACGTCAGCCGCCTCGGCCCACGATGGCTGGCCTCCGGGCGAGCGCCGGAAACAACCGTGCTGGCCACCCGAGGGCTCGACGCCCTCCTTCCCTATTTCACCCGTTACCTTCCGTCGCTCCTGACGGCTGCGATGGTCACCCCCCTCGCCGTGATCGTCGTGGCCGGACTCGACCTCGGCTCGGCCGCCATCGTCCTCGTCACCCTTCCCCTCGTCCCCATCTTCATGGCGTTGATCGGACGCCTGACGGAGACCCATGCCAGACGCCATCTGGAGAGCATGATGCGGCTCGGATCGGCCACCCTCGACCTCGTGGCCGGGCTCCCCACCCTCAAGGCCCTTGGACGCTCCCGCGGGCCGGTCGGCCGCGTCAGGGAACTCGGCGACGCCCACCGCCGGGCAACCCTCGGCTCGCTGCGGATCGCGTTCCTCTCGGGCATGGTCCTGGAACTCGTCACGAACCTCTCGGTCGCCCTCGTCGCCGTATCCATGGGGTTTCGGCTGGCGGCCGGCGGGGTCACGATCGAGACGGCGCTCGCCGTTCTCGTGCTCGCCCCCGAGGCCTACCTGCCCCTTCGGAACATCGGGCTCCACTTCCACGCCTCGACCGCCGGCTTGGCGGCCGTCGACGAGGCTTTTCGTTTCCTCGATCTTCCCTCGCCCTCCGCCCGGGGCACTCGACCCGCCCCAGACCTCGTGGGATGCTCCATCCTCCTCACGGGCCTCTCCGTAGCAACCCCCGATGGATCGAGCCTCGCCCCCTGCTCCCTTGACCTGGAGGCTCCCCCGGGAAAGGTCACGGCCCTGGTCGGACCCAACGGAGTGGGAAAGTCGACCGCCCTCCTGGCCCTCGCGGGCCTAGAGTATCCGACGGAGGGAAGGATCGGGGCGCGCACGGCCGACGGAGAGGAGACACTGCTGGCGGATGAACGGGGGAACGGGGTGGTGCCCGACGGGTGGAGCCTCCAATGCGCCTGGGTGCCCCAACGGCCCGATTGCGGGCCCGAAGGGCATTCCCTGAGCCTCGGCCAAAGGCAGACGATTGCCGTGGGGACGGCCGTGAGATCCCATCGCGCGGTCGTCCTGCTGGATGAGCCCACGGCCCACCTCGACCCGGATTCGCGCCGCGAGATCGTCCGCTCCATCCGTGGGATCGCGGACGAAGGAGCCGTCGTCGTCGTCGCCACCCAAGACGCGGCCGTCGTCGCGGCCGCCGACCGGGTCGTCGAGGTGTCGAAGCGAGGTGGCCCATGACCCGACGATGCAGAGTCCTCCCCGAAGCCTCGCTGTGGCGCGACCTCAACCTCCGTTGGACGACGATCGCGGGGTCCATCCTCGCCGGCAGCGCGGCCCTGGGTTCGGCCGTCGGGTTGGCCGCCGCCTCCGCCTGGCTCATCGCCCGGGCCGCCCAGATGCCGTCCCCCGCCGACCTGGCCCTCGCCGCCGTCTTCGTCCGGGCCCTCGGCATCGGCCGGGGGCTCTTCCGCTACGTCGAGCGCCTTGCCTCCCATGACACCGCGCTCAGGGGGGTTTCCTCCCTTCGGGCGCGAGCCTACGAAAGGCTGGAGGCGGGGAAATCAGCGAGGGTCGTGACGCTGCCCCGAGGGGAGGCGGTCTCCCGACTCGGGGCGGACCTCGACTCCATGGGGGACGCGATCGTCCGGGCCCTCGTGCCCGCCGGGGTCGCCCTCGTGGTGTCCTCGGTTTCCGTCGCAATCGTCGGGACCCAGCATCGTGGAGCCGCGTCGGTCCTCGCGGCTTGCCTGCTTCTCGGGTCCGCGCTGTCGATCCTCTTGACCTTCCGATCCACCCGCATCGCCCAGGAAGAGGGGATCGAAGCCGAGGCGGAGGTCTCGGCACGCGTCCTGTCCGCCATGGAGGGCGCGACCGAACACCGGGTGTGGGGAAGGACGGGCGAGGTCGCCGCCCTCCTCGACGAGGCCAACCGCAATCTCGAACGTTCGCGGGATCGGGCGGCACGTCCCGCGGCAATCGCGGCGGCCGTCCAGATTCTCGCTGCCGGCGCTGCCCTCGTCGGCTCGGTCGCCCTCGCCGCCGCCGCCGTCTCCTCTGGAGCGCTGAGTGGGCCCGCCGGGGCCGTCGTGGCGCTGACGCCCCTCGCCGCCTTCGAGTCGGTCGCCGCCCTGCCCGCCGCCACGGCCCAAGCCCTTCGCTCCAGGGCTGCGGCGAAAAGGATCGCGACCTTCCTCGAGTTCACGGGCCGCGCCTCACCCGCGCCGATTCCGTCGGCCGTCCACGTCGACCCGGCCGTCAGCATCGAACTGATCGCGGCACGCGCCGCCTGGCCCGGCCACACCCCGACGAGGCCGGTGACCGTTCAAGTGGGCCCGGGGGAGGCGCTCGGACTCGTCGGCCCATCGGGGATCGGAAAGACCACCCTGCTCCTCACCCTGACCGGCGCCCTTCCCCCCGCGTCGGGCAGGGTGCTGGTCAACGGCCGAGACGTCGCCGCGTCGGACATGGGGGGGACGGTCGCCATGACCGCGGAGGACGCCCATGTCTTCGGGACGACCATCCTCGAGAACCTTCGGGTCGCCTGGGGAAAGATCACGGAATCCGAGGCCGTCCGGACCCTCGAGGCGGTGGGGCTCGGCCGGTGGCTGGATCGTCAACCGGACGGACTCGACACCCTCCTCGGAAGCGGAGGCCTCACCGTCTCCGGCGGGGAGCGCAGAAGGCTCCTCTTGGCGAGGGCCCTGCTTCATCGCGCCCCCGCCCACCTCATCGATGAACCGGCCGAGCACCTGGACGAGGCCGGGGCCGATGTCGTGCGTGCCGTGATCAGGCGAATGGCCTCCGACGGAAAGACCGTCGTCATCGTGACCCACGATCGTGCGATCCTTGACGTGGTAGACACGGTTGTGGATCTCGGACGAGGAGGCTAGGTGCCCGACTCCCTCAGCAACGCGATCATCGCGCTCAACGCCGACCTCGACCTCCCGGCCGTCCTCAATCGCTTCCTCGAGGTTTCCCTCACCCACACGGGGGCCAAGCACGCGGCCATCAACGTCCTCGGGTCGGATGGCCAATCGGAGGGCTTCTACTTCAAGGGCATGAGTCGCTCGGTATGGGACGCCATCGGCCGGGGACCCAGGGCCGTCGGGGTCCTCGGAAAGATTCCCGCCTATGGCACCCTCGTCGTCGACGAGGTTACGGCCCATCCGGCGTTCAAGGGCTTCCCCGAGAACCATCCGCCGATCGGCTCCTTCCTGGGGACGGCGCTCAGGGTCCGCGACCGGGTCTTCGGCTACCTCTACCTCGCCAGCAAGGAGGGCGGATTCACCGCCCAGGACGAGACGATCGTCCGGGCCCTCGCGGCGGCGGCGTCCGTGGCGATCGACAACTCGACCCTGTACCGGGACGCCCTGGAGCGTGAGCGGTGGTTGACCGCCTCGCAGGAGATCACGACCCGGCTGCTGGCCGACCCCGGGGACGAGGACGCCCTGGCCCGCCTCGTGGAGGCGGCCAAGGAGCTCGGCCAGGCGGCCGCGGCCACCCTGGTCCTCCCCGGCATCGACGGTCAGTGGGTCCTGGAATTCACGGTTGGGGCCAAGGCCGATGACATGCTCGGCCTCGTCCTGCCGGAGGGTGGGTACGCCCTCAAGACCATCCGATCGGGGGTGGGCACCTACGCACTCGAGCCCCCAGGCGAGGTCATCCTCGAACCCATCCGCGACTTCGGCCCCGCCCTGTATGCCCCCCTCCGCGCCGAGGGCAGGACCGTCGGGCTGCTCATGCTCTACCGGGAGAAGGGACAGCCGGGTTTCAACGCCAGCGACCTCGATACCGCCCAACGATTCGCCGATCAGGCCGCCCTCGCCCTCTCCGTCGCCGAGCTCCGTCACGTCAAGGACGTCTCGTCCCTGCTCGAGGATCGCCAACGCATAGCGGACGACCTCCATGACCTCGTCTCCCAGGAGTTGTTCGCCACCGCGATGCAACTGGATTCGCTCGCCGAACGGGTCCCGGACGAGCACCGGAAGACGATCGAGAACCTGAGGAACAACATCACCCGGGCCCAAAAGGAGATCCGCGGGGTCGTGTCCACCCTCGACGACGAACGCTCGTCCGAACCCCTGGCGGAGAGGGTGCGCCGGGAGATCGTCCTCGCCCAGAACGCCCTGGGTTTCATCCCGGTGGTCCGGGTCGACTGGGACGCCCTGCCCTCCGGGCTCGGAAATGACGCCTCCCTCGCCGACGATGTCGTCGCCGTCGTCCGCGAGAGCCTGTCCAACGTCGCCCGGCACGCCCAAGCCTCCACGACCGAGGTGTCCATCGACGTCGAGGGGGACCGCCTCACCGTGTCCGTGACCGACGACGGGGTGGGTCCACCGGAGGAGTACTCGCGCCACTCCGGCACCTCGAACCTCGCCAACAGGGCCCTGAGGAGGGCCGGATCGTTTTCGCTCCAGCCGGCCCGTGCCGGGGAGGACAGGCCCGGAAGCGTCATGGTGTGGACGGTCAGGTGCGGGCCCGACGAGGATCCCGCGGATCCTCCCGCGGACGAGGCTCCCGCCTAGCCTCGGAAGGAGCCCGCCCGTCGGGCGGTCGCCCACGCGACGACCTGGGTCCTCCTTTGGAGGCCCATCTTCGCCAACACCGCGGTCACGTGATTCTTGACGGTCTTCTCCGCGATGCCCAACTCGTCGGCGATCTCGCGGTTGGACTTCGACTGCCCGACCAATTCGAGGACCCGCTGCTCCATCGGGGTGAGCTTGGAGATCACCGCATCCTCCTCCACCTTGATCCGAGTCGGGGATGTCCGGCCGGCCGCCGCGTCCTTGATCGCTTGGACCACATCCTGAGAGCGCGCGGTCTTGGGGACGAATCCATGAGCCCCCGCCGCCCGGGCCGCCGCCCGAGCCTCGTCGTCGTCGTACGACGTGAGGACGACGATGCGCGTCTCCGGCAGGTTCTGCGTGACGTGGGCGATGACGTCGAGCCCGGTCCCGTCGGGAAGCCTCAGGTCGGTGAGAAGGACGTTGGGGCGGACGGCGTCGGCCCGGCGGATCGCCTGCTGGACGCTTCCCGCTTCCGCGACGACCGTCACGCCATCGGCACGCTCGAGCACGTCGCAGATCCCACGACGCACAACTTCGTGATCGTCGAGGACAAGGACGGTGACGTCGGCCATGGAACGATGCTATCCCTCCCCCGTCGTGCCCGGGGGGAACATACCGACCGCGCTGGCGTAGGGGTCGTCGTACGAGTTCCACATAATCCACCCAAGACCGCGTTCTTCGGCCACGTCGATTTGCCAGATCACCCAGTCCGTCTGAGGGTAGTAAAACGACGACTGCAGCCAGGGACGCAGGATGGTGCCGTCGGCGATTCGCGGCAGCGCCGCGTCCAGTTGAGCGGTCACGACCTCCCGTGGGTGATATTGGGGCTTGGAGATGCCGAAGATCGGCGAATCGGTCCAGAGTTCCGGATAGGTCATGGGGGCGTATACGTCGAGGGGGATGGTGAACTCCTCCACGAGTTGCCCAATGCCGTAATCCCTCTCCTCCATCGTCGGACCGCCGAAGCTGTTGGCCGAGATGGCGCACCCAAGCGGGTGGAGCCGGTTTCCGGCCTCCTCCAGGAAGGCGCGGATGTTCGCGACCCGACCATCCTGCGTCTTGGGTGTATTCGCATAGGTATAGCTCGGGTAGCGGATGTAATCGAAGTTGATCTCGTCGAATCCGAGGGTGCAGGCCTCGACCGCCAGGTCGAGGGGATACTCCCAGGATCCGGCTTTACCCGGGTCGAGGAACCCGCCGCCGAGCTTGTACTCGGGGAAGGCCTGGACGGCGAGGGGATTGGCGAATACGGAAACCCGGACGATGGTGTAGAGCCCCGCCTCGTCCATCTGCTGGAGCCTCTTCTCCACGTCATAGGGCGTGTCGGTGATCATGTTGTGCTCGACGGCGGCCGGGACCTCGGTGGCGTAGTCGACGTAGCCGTCGTCGCCCATGGCATCGAGCGTGAGGGAATTGACGGTCGTGGCGTCGGCTAGGTCGATGAACTCCTGGAATTTCGAGTCGCTGACCGCCCAACTCGAGGAGATGTGGACCGACCGGACCATGCGGGGCGACAGGATCAGATCCACCTCTGAGACGGAACCGTCGAATTCGTACGCGTAGGAGTCGAACGCTGGGCGTGTGACCGTGATGGCACCGAGGGGAGCGTTGTCGAAGGAGAAGGCGCCCGTCTCGTCCGTGACGACCGTCTCCGTCCCGGCCGTCACCGTGGCGTAGTCGAGGGGATGCTCGTCGTACATCACGACCCCCGATAAAGGGTTGGCGCGGTCGGATCGTTCGACGCGCAGCGCCTCGAGGGGATCCTTATGGGAGGTGTCGGACGGCCCCATCCCCAGGAGGAGCGGCCCGAGGACGTACGCCGCGCCGGCCCCGAGGGCGAGGGACGCCGCTCCGCCGAGCGCGAGGAGGGGACGTCGACCCAAACCCATGCGAACAGTCTGACTGATGCCGGGGAGGTGTCAAAATCCGCAGCGCCGGATGGACCCCGGGATTGCCGTCAATCCTCGTCCGTCTCGGCCGGCGGGAAGGACTCGGCGGAGTAGACGCTATCCATGTTCCATATCTGCCACCCGTAACCCCGAGCCTCGGCCGCGTCGATCTCGGCACGGATCTGGGAGGACGAATAGTAGTACCCCTGAAGGAGGGGACGAATGACGGTGCCGTCGGCGACTCGGGGGGCAGCGGTGTCGAGGACGGTTCCGACGACGGTGCCCGGGTAGGCACTCGGGTTGCCCAGCCCGAAGTACCCGGACGGCCACTGGTTGGGATAGATCATGGGGACGTACACGTCCAGGGGCTCGGAGGTTTCCTCGACCTTCTGGCCGAGCCCCGCGTCACCGTTCTCCATGTTGACGATCCCGAAGATCGAGGCGGACACCGCACACCCGTCGGGATGGAGACGGTCGGCGGCTTCCTCGAGGAATCCTTGGATGTCGGCGATCCTGGTTGCCTGGTTCGGAACTAGGCCAAGGTTGCGGGCCGTCGTGGCCGACTGCCCGTCGGGATAGCGGATGTAGTCGAACTGGATCTCGTCGAAACCGAGTTGACAGGCCTCGACCGCGAGGTCGAGGGCGTACTCCCACGCGTCCCGGTTGTGGGGATCCAGGTAGCGGCCGACGAGTTTGTGCTCTGGGTAGGCATTGACATAACTCTGGCTGATGAAGACGGGAATCCGGGTGATGGTGAATAGACCGGCGTCCTCGGCCTGCTGGATCCGCTCGACCGGGTCGTACCATACGACGACCAGTCCGGGTTTCTGGGCGGCCTCGACTTCGGTCTCGTAGAAGACCACCCCTTCCGCTCCGGCGTAGTCGTAGTCGCCCTTCGTGTCGAAGACGAAGGCATTGATGGAGGTCTCGGCCGCCAAATCCAACATCTCCTGGTACATGGCGTCGCTCTTCGCGGTTTCGGGCGAGACCCGGATGCCTCGGACGATTCGGGGCTCGAGGGCGATGTCCACCTCCTCGACCGAACCGTCGAAGGTGTACTCGGTGAGGAGGTAGCCCGGACGTGTCACGGTCACGGTCCCGAGGGGGATCCCCCCAAACTCGAAGGCTCCGGTTTCGTCGGTGAGGTAGGTCTCGCCCCCGGCGGTTACCGTCGCGTCCGCGAGGGGGAATTCGTCGATCGACACGACGCCCGAAAGGGGGAAGGAGCGTTCCGAACGCTCGATCCTTACCCCCTCGAGGGGAATCTTCGTCGTGTTCTGCGGTTCCCCCACGCCCAGGAGGGACGGCCCCATGAAGTATGCCCCGGTCGCGCCAAGGGCGAGGGACACGACACCCCCCGCGAGAAGCAGCGCGCGCCCGCCTTTACTCATGCGAACAGTCTGACTGATCGAACGAGCCTGTCCAAGCGACGGGCGGAGGGATGCTCACGAATCGCCCCCAGCAATCGCCTCGTACGCCGCCCGGGCGGCCTCCTGCTCGGCGTGCTTCTTGGCCGTCCCCGATCCCGTACCAAGCGGCTTGTCGTTGATGACGGCGATAGCCGAGAAGTGACGGGCGTGGTCCGGCCCATCGGAAGAAACCTCGTAGCGGGGCGTACCCCACCCCCGTTCCGCGCAGACCTCCTGCAGGGAGGTCTTCCAATCCAGCCCCGCCCCCGAATCGGCCGCACGCTTCAGGCTCGGCCCGATCAGCCGAAGGATCAGGGCCCCGGCCTCGTCGAGGCCCCGACTGAGGTACACCGCCCCGATGACGGCTTCGAGGGCATCGCACAGAATCGAATCCTTCTCCGCGCCCCCCGTCGCGGTCTCCCCCTTTCCCAGAAGCAGGTAGTCGCCCAAGCCGATGTCCTTCGCGACGGCCGCGAGCGCCCGCTGGGAAACACAGGACGCGCGCATCTTCGCGAGTTCACCCTCAGGTAACTCCGGGTGGTCGAGGAACAGGCGATCTGTGACGACGAGTCCGAGGACAGAATCCCCGAGGAACTCGAGCCTCTCATTGGTGGGGAGCCCGCCGGCCTCGTATGCGAATGAGCGATGGGTCAGGGAGAGGACGAGCAATTCGGGGTCGACCTCGACCCCGAGCCGCTTCAGCAAAGCGGCCCGGTTCGGGCCGGTCGCTCGCGCCACGCCCGGGCCCGCCTAACGTTCGTGCTCGGGACGCACGGCCTCCGGGTAGGTGCGGCCGTTATAGGCCCCGCACGAGGGGCAGGCGACGTGCGGAAGTTTCTCCGCCTTGCATTCGGGACACTGGGTGAGCGTCGCCGCCTGGGTCTTCCACTGCGAGCGACGCGAGCGCGTATTGCTGCGCGACGTCTTGCGCTTAGGGACAGCCACGGCTACTTCTCCTTCGTCTTGTCGGTCAAACCTTCGAGGGCGACCCACCGGGGGTCGACCACGTCATGATGATGCTTCGGGTCATCCGCGAGCCGGGCGCCGCACTGGCCGCACAGCCCGGGACAGTCCGGGTCACACAGGGGGACGAAGGGGAGCGATGACACCACCGCGTCCCGAATCATCCCTTCGAGGTCGAGAATCTCGCCATCGAAGTCATACACGTCCTCCTGGTCATCCGAATCGCCCGCACGAGCGTCGGGGTAGACGACCAGCCCCTGAATGGGGGTGACCACGTCTTCGGCCACCTCCTCCAGGCACCGTGCGCACTCCCCCACGGCTTGGGCCGTGACGGTTCCGGTGACCCAGATGCCCTCGGTCACCGACTCCAGGCTCAACTCGAGCCCAAGGTCGGAACCGACGGGCACGCCGATGACCTCGGTGCCCAGGACCGCGGGGGCCGGGACGGTGCAGATGTGGGGCTTGTGCGCCCCGGGCTTTCGCGCGATGTCCCGCACGGAGACCCGAAGGGACCCCTGGGGGCCACCTGCCTTCGGCATCGCCCCTCCTGCACTCTCCGGTCCTCACGGACCTCGACCCGCGCCGCTTCGGCCGGACCAGCGCACGAGTCTACGCGATGCCCGAACCCTCCTCAAGCCATGGCCGGGCCAAAGCGAACCCTCAGCCGTCCTTCTCGAGGCCGTATGCCTCCCGGACGACGGCCTCGACCCCGGGTGGGACGAGGTCGGCGATGGAGCCTCCATTCTTGGCGACATCCTTGACCAGGCTCGAGGCCACGTGCTGAAGGGCGGGATCCCCAAAGACGAAGACCGTCTCGATTCCGGTCAGGGCGCGGTTCATGAGGGCCATGGGCCGCTCGAAATCGTAATCCGCCCCACCCCGAAGCCCCTTGATGATGACCGTAGCCCCGACCCCCGAACAGAAGTCCACGAGCAAACCCTCCACGGCGGCAACCGCGACCCCGGATAGGTCGGCGGTGGCGGCAGCAGCCAGACCCAGCCTCGTCTCCAGATCGAGCAGGGGTTCCTTTGTTACGTTGGACGCGACTCCGAGGACGACGTGGTCGAACAGGCCTCTCGCCCGGATCGCGATGTCGAGGTGCCCCACGGTGATGGGGTCGAAGGTCCCCGGGAAGACGGCTGTCGTCATGACTCGAGGGTACCGCCACCGGTTGGAGCCTCAACCCTCCCGACGTGAACGGACGTGTCGCCGTACACCCGGACGTCCTCCGGAACCATCCCCGGCGGCCAGGGCGGAGGCTTCCCTCGGGAGGGCTGCTCGAGGACGACGACGGCTCCCGGGGCGAGACGGGGAACCAAGGCCTCGAGGACTGCCGCGATCCTTGCCGGGGGCAGGTCGTATGGGGGGTCGAGAAACGCCAGGTCGAACGCCTCGCCGCCGGCGCCCAGGAAGGCCTCGACCGAGGAGTGGACGACCTCGCCCGAATCCTCGAGCCCGAGATCTCGGAGGTTCGCCTTGATGGTCCTCGCCGCGGAGGCGGCCGATTCCACGAACGTCGCCCGGACGCCCCCCCTGGACAGGGCCTCGATCCCGAGGGCCCCGGACCCGGCGAAGGCGTCCAGGACCCGTGAGCCCGCCACCCCGTCCCGGGACTCGAGCCTCGCGAAAACCGCCTCGCGGACGCGGTCGGTCGTGGGCCGCGTGCCTTTCGGGGGCACCTTGATGCGTCGGCCCCCGAGACTCCCGGAGACGATGCGGGTCATGGATTCGTCACCCCTGCGCCGGGCGCCGTCATCCGGAGATCCTCCGCATGACCTCGAGACAGACACGAGCGCTGTGGTATGGGCCCTTCCACGGCCCGATCTTCATGCTGCCCGGATGGTCGGGAAGCGGGTCCCCCTTCCTCGAGAGGACGGAGAACCACTCGCCGTTGACCCGATCGATGACCCGATCCTCGATGAAGGCCCAAGTCGCGAGAGCGGCATCGCGGTACCGGGCTTCGCCCGTCAATTCGTAGGCGTTGAGCCACCCGACGACCCCTTCCGCCTGAGGCCACCAGTGCTTCTCCGGCTCGACGATCTGGGTCGGGATCGCCTCGTACAGCACGGAACCGTCGGGATCAACGCCATGATCGAGGACCGCGTCGGCTAGGGAGAGAGACACGGTGCGGGTCCGGGAGATCAGGGCCTCGTCGCCAACCGCCAAGGCGGCCTCCCACAAGAGCCAACTCGTCTCGATGTCGTGCCCGAAGGAGATATTCGACGTCCGTTGCCGCCAAGCGAGGGTGGAGAACAGCTGACAGTGAGTCCAAGGGTGGTCCATGACGATGCGGTCGAGGAACACCCCGAGGAGGTCTTCGAGCACAGTCCGGACCCGGTCGTCTCCCGTGAGGACCACCAGGTTGACGTAGGCCTCAAGGATGTGCAGGTTGGTGTTCATCGATTTGGGGACGTTGAGATCTCGGTCGGAGAGGGCCATGCTCTTCATCGGCGACCAGTCCCGAGCGAGGGCCTCCAGGTATCCCCCATGGACGGAGTCCCGGGCGCGAGCCTCGATCACATCGAACAATTTCCATGCCAGGTCGAGGGGGACAGCGTCCCGGGTCGCCCGGGCCCACTCCACGAGCCCGAAAAGGGCGAATCCTTGGGCGTACACCTGCTTATGGTCCTTGAGCGGCGAACCGTCCGGGTCGAGGCTCCAATACACGCCGCCGTATTGTCGGTCCAGGCACCGCTCGGAGAGCACGCGGAAAGCTTTCTCCCCCACCGCCAGCCACCGTCCTTTCAACGCCTCGTCCTCCTCGGCCAAGGCGGCCGCGGAAAAGGTCCATAGGATTCGGGAGACGAGGACGGAGTGCCGTGGGATATCGTCGACCACACTCAAATCGTCCATGACCGCGCCGACGAGCCAGTCCCCCTGGAAAGCCCGCTTTTCCCAAAAGGGGAGGATGTTGTCATGCAGTTCGCCGTCGGCAGCCCTGCGGAGCGCGACAAGAGAAAGCTCATGAAGAGCGTCGGCCATAGAACAACGGTACTGGGCTTTCCGGCATCGTCCCCCTTGAACACCGCCCGTCCGTAGCATGATAGGGAAAGAGCAACACCCCCGAGCGAGGAGACGTCGTCATGGGTCTACGATCCGGGGATCCGGAGGCCGCGCTCGACCTCGCCAACACGGCCAATCGCCTCGCCGGACTCGGCCGCCACGAAGAGGCGCTTACCCCGGCGAAGAAGGCCATCCGCGAGTACAAGCGGCTCGTCGAAGACGAGCCGGCCTACCGGGTCGAACTCGCGGGCGCCTACCACCTCCTGGCGACCCTGCTCCCCGAGGTCGAACGCCACGAGGAAGCCGTCAAGCCCGCCGAATGCGCCGTCGTACTCTGGGAGGAACTCGAGAAGGACTCCCCCAAACCCCACAGGGCCGAACTCGCCGCCTCGCTCGACGTCCTGGCGGCGGCGCTGGACAGGGTCGGGAAGACCGGCGACGCGGTGAAGACGGCGAGGCGATGCGTCCAGGTCTACGAGGCCCTCGGCACCAAGGATCCGACATACGCGCCGGACCTCGCGAGCGCGCTCAACCACCTGGCCAACTGGCTCGAACACGACGGCGACATAGCCGAGGCCATCGAGGCGGGCCGAAGATCCGTCGCGATGTACGAGGATCTCGCCGCCTCTAGCCCGGAGGCATACCACTTCAACCTCGGGAGCGCCCTCAACAACCTCGGGAATCACCTATCCGAGGCGGGACAGGGCAAGGAGGCCCTCGAGACCGCCCGACGCGCCGCGGACTTCTTCCTGATGGCGGCCGTGGATAACCACGAGGCCGCCCGCCTGTACTGCGCCGGCGCCCTCACGAACATCGCCAACCGCCTGCGGGACCTGGATCGGACCGAGGAGGCGATCGAGCCGGCCACCCGCAGCGTGGAGCTCTTCGAGGAATATTCGCGGGACGATCCGGTCGAATTCACCCCCTACCTCGCCATGGCGCTCAACAACCTCGCAGCCGTCCTGGGTGAACTCGAGAGGAACGAGGAGGCGCTCAAACCCGCCCAGCGAGCCGTCGACCTCTACGTCGATCTCGCCCGGGACAATCCCTCCGCCTACCGGGAGGACGTCGCGATGGCCTACGGCAACCTCGCGGTCCTCCTCGCCGACTGTGGACGAACCCAGGAGGCGATACAGGCGGTGGAGAAGGCGTCCCAGGCGCTGAAGTGAAGAATTCGCGCCCGTCCCTCGGCCGGACGGTGCCGTCCGGGTGCCGCCTATCGAGACGGATTCGAGACCTTCGCCAGGCGTCCGGCGATCGCTTCGTAGGGATGGGGCTCTCCTGAGTTGGCCGCATCCCGCCTCCCCTCCTCGAGTTCGACGAGCATCTTGGTGGCCTGGACCCGGGTGAACCACGCCAGGCGGCCGCGGTCGATTCGCTCTCCGGAATGCCTCCCGTAACGGGACAGGAGCCTCCGGGCCTGGAAGCCTCCGATGGCGGACAGCAACGGTCGAACCAGGCGAGGAACCCGGATCGGGAGGTAGGCGAAAAGAAGCCTGCTGAAGGCGATGTCGAAGAGGGGGTCGGCGATGCGGGCCGACGTCCAGTCGAGGACCACCTCGCCGTCGGGTCCGCTGAGCACATTGAAGGGATGCAAATCCCCGTGGCAGATGGCGAGACGGGCCGTCTCGGGCCTGCTTCCTTCGAGGTCGTCGAGCGCCCCCTTGAGGTCGTCCCGTCCGAGGCCCTCCGCCCGGTCACGAAGGTTGGACAGCAGCCATCCGACGTCGTCGCGCGACGAAAGCCGATCCTGGAGCGGTCGCGGGTCCAGGGCGTGAAGGGCCACACCCAGCCGGGCGATGCGGTCGGGAAGTTGGGTCAGCGTCCGGGGCCCGGAGAGAAGGAGGGCGGGCCCGGACAGGCCCTCCAGCGGCATCGATCCGCGGACGAAGTCCATGAGCGACCAGGCTCGATCGAGTTCGTGGGTCGGGGCGGAGGACATCCGGATCCGAGGGGTTGGAAAGCCCGCCTCGGCGACGTGGGTTTGGACGGTGATTTCCCATGCCGCCGCCTCGGCGTGGGGCATGACCCGAGCCACCAGGTCCCCTTCGAGGTCGGGTACCCCCGCAATCCGGACCTTGAACACCTCGGCCCAATAGCCGCCGTGAAGCTCGTCGGGGGGAACCTCCCATTCCGCTCCGGGCCGCCCACTGACCTTGCGTATCGACTCGAGAAGAGCGTCCGTCGTGTTCACCCGAGGAGCCATCGCGCCAGTATGCCCGACGTCAGGCCCGTTCGAGGAACTCCTCGCGTTCGGGGTCGAGCCATGCGGCGATCGCCTCCTCTAACTCCGGATGCGCCTCGAGATCCGGGTCGGCTTCGACGATGGCGTGGGCGTCCTCGCGGGCCGCTTCGATGACCTCCCTGTCCCGGATGACCCTCAGAAGCCTCAGCGAGTTGCGGCCGCCGGACTGGGCCGCGCCGAGCACGTCACCCTCCCGCCGGAGTTCGAGGTCTCTCTCCGCGAGTTCGAAACCGTCCGTGGTGTCGACGAGGGCCTGAAGCCGCTGGCGGGCGAGGGAATCCTCGGCGGCCGACGAGATCAGCAGGCAGACCCCGGGTACGTCCCCCCGACCGATCCTGCCCCGAAGTTGATGAAGTTGGGAGATGCCGAAGTGATCGGCGTCGAGGACGACCATGACCGAGGCCTTCGGCACGTCGACCCCCACCTCGATGACCGTCGTCGTGACCAAGACGGGCGTCTCGCCGGAGGCGAATCGGGCCATGGCGCGATCCTTCTCCTCGGGTTTGAGCCTCCCGTGCAGGACGCCGACCGACGCGTCCGGGAATTCGGGCCGAGACCTGAGTTCCTCGGCGACCTCGGTGACGGCGTGGAGAGATATGGGCGGTGCCGGGACGGGCTCGAGGTCGAGGGCGAGCTCACCGTCGTCCGTCACCCCTCCCCCGTTCCGAGGTGATTCGCCCTCGGCGCCCTCGTCGACGTCTCCCTCTTCGGTGACGTCGCCCTCGATCCTCGCGCACACCACGAAGGCCCGATTCCCGGCGTCGACCTCCTCCGCGACCCGGCCCCAGGCGCGATCGACCCAGGACGCCTTGTCCGCCGGGACGATGTGGGTGGCGACGGAGGCCCGGCCCTCCGGCCGATCCTTGAGGAGCGAGGTGTCGAGGTCTCCGAAAACCGTCATCGCCACCGTCCGGGGGATGGGGGTGGGGGTCATGACGAGCATGTGGGGTTCGTGCTCGGCACGGGTACGGAGCACGTCCCTCTGCTCCACCCCGAAACGGTGCTGCTCGTCCACGACGACCAGGCCGAGGTCGGCGAAGCCCACGCCCTCGGACAGGAGGGCGTGGGTTCCGATGACGATGCCGGCGGCTCCCGATTGGGCGTCGGCCAGGGCCGCCCGACGTTCCTCGCCGCCCCGAGAGCCGGTCAGCAGGACGACCTTGGTGGCCTTGTCGGGAGCCGAAAGGGTTCCGGCCTCCCCGAGGGGACCGAGCAGATCCCTGAGCGTCTTGAGGTGCTGCCAGGCGAGGACCTCGGTAGGGGCGAGGAGGGCCGCCTGGCCACCGGAATCGACGACCTGAAGCATCGCCCTAAGGGCCACGACCGTCTTTCCCGCCCCGACGTCCCCCTGAAGCAGGCGGCGCATGGGCGCCTCCCCGGCGAGGTCGTCCGATACGACCCTCCCGACGGCTACCTGCCCTTCGGTCAGGGCGTAGGGAAGGCGCTCATCGAGGGCATCCACCAGGCCTCCGGCGCGATAGGGGCGGGAGATGGAACGCAGGTCCTTGGCGGCGGACCGACGGCGGGCGAGCGCCGCCTGGAGGACGAAGGCCTCTTCGTACCGAAGCCGCGCCCGTCCTCGCGACCAGTCGTCGTCGGAATTCGGCACGTGTACCCCCTTCAGCGCCTGGAAGAGGCCCTCAAGGCCGCGATTCGCCCGGATCGCGGCCGGGACCGCATCGGGGACGTCCTCCTCCGTCAAGGGATCGAGGACGGTCCGAACCGCCCGGGAGATCCGCCACGTGGGGACCCCGGCCGTCGCGGGGTATAGCGGTATCGGACGGGACGCCTCCAGAAGGGCTTCCTCCTCCGAGCCGGTGTCGAGGCCGACGACGAGGTAGTCGGGATGGGTGAGCTGCCTCTTTCCCCTGTACTCCCGGACCGTTCCCGTGAAGATGCCCGTCCGGCCCGGGCGGAGCCTGTCCTCGTGAACCCTGAGGACTTCCGGGCGCTTGGCGAAGAAGGTCAGGTCGAGGGTTCCCCGGCCATCGGTGACGACTGCCTCGAGGATTGCCCCGCCCCTCTTGCGCATGGGCCTCATCGTCACGGACCTGACCTCGGCGAGGACGGCGACATACTCGCCCGGGTGAAGCCCCCTTAGGTCGGTGGGCTCCCCCGGCTTCCCGTAGCGGCGGGGGTAGTGACGGAGGAGGTCGCCGACGGTCTCGAGGCCCAATCGGGCGAGGGCCCTGGCCGTCCGGGTCCCGACCACCCGGTCGAGGGGTTCGGCGAAGCGCGACCCGCCCGTCATCGAGTGGGCTTGGATTCGACCCCGATGATGACCGCGGGCACCGCCTGCCCGCCCTCGTACACCTGGACGTCGACCCCGGGCGCCGATGCGGACAGGGTTTCGAGGGCTTGTGTCGCGAACTCTTCCGGTACCCCGTCCCCGAGGATGATCGTGGCCACCTCGGTGTCGGGGGCGATCATCTCGACGAGGTCCTCCGCGATCGCATCCACCCTGGCACGCGCGGACGTACAGCGGGCGACCGCGGCCGCCATGGGCCCCTCGGCGTCCTCACCCGGTGAGACGAGCGCCGCGGCGATCAAGGCGGAGAGGACCTGGGGCTCGCTCTCGGCCTCGAGCACGACGATGGAGGGCTCCCGCTCGTCCGTCGCCAGGGCCCTGACGGCGTCCGCCAGGGCCGGCGCCCCCGCTGCCACGATCACCCGGTCCGTCCCGGCGTCGGCGAGGATCCGCTCGAGGTCCCACGTCTCCACTCCGTCCGGGTCGAGGGACACCAACACGGCCGCCCCCGCCCCGGCCATCGCGGAGGCCAGCCCGGGACAGGTCGTGAGGGCGACGACGCCGATGGGGCCTTCACACCCCTCGCCCATGACATCCCGCACGACGATCTGGTTGGAGGAGACCATACGGGCGAGGTCGATCGCCCGTTCTGGGTGATCCGTGTGGACATGGGCCTGCCACAATCCGACGATGCCGGTCACCGCCACGGAATCCCCCACGTCCTTGAGGGCGGCCTTAAGCGATATATCGTGGACGCCTCCGACGATTCGATTGGATCGCGCGACGAACATGACCTCGTACGCCCCGGCCCCGGGGGCGTGCTCGTGGGCCGCGGCCCCCTGGGCCGGTGTCAGGCCGCCGACTCGTTCGTGGATCTCCCACTCGACCTCGTCCAAGGCGGCTAGGGCGTCCGGGCCGGCGATCATCTCCGCGAGAACCTCGAGCTGAAGCAGGAGGCCGGCGGCACCCGCGTCCACCACACCGGCGTCGTGAGCCTCGGGAAGGATCTCGGTCGTCCTCGCCAATTCCGCCCGGGCCGCCATGATCGCGGCTACGGCGACGGCCTCGATTCCGGCATGCGCGTCGACGGCTTCGCGTGCCCCCCGCGCGGCCGCCTTCGCCACCGTGAGGATCGTCCCCTCGACGGGTTCACCGACGGCCTCGTACGCCGCCTCCGCCGCCCGTTCCATGGCGAGGGCCACGTCCTCCCCCGTCGCCTCGGCCAAGCCTCCCGAATCGTCCAACGACCCGAGAAACGCGGTGAGGTATTGGGAGACGATGACCCCCGAGTTGCCCCTGGCCCCCATGAGGCAGCCCCGGGCGAAGGCCGCCACAACCTCGCGGTGGGATGCCGACTCGGGAAGATAGGCGACCGCCCTGTTGCCCTCGCGAAGGGTGAGGTAGAGGTTCGTACCGGTGTCGGAATCGGCAACCGGGAAGACGTTGATGGCGTCGAGGTGAGCCCTCTCACGCAGAACCGCCCGGACCCCAGACTCGAGCCATCGCCGCAACTTGCCGGATTCCGCCGCCACCGTACCTCCTTCCCGTGCGCCGCTGCCCGATTCCCCTACGCCCTTGGGCATCGTCGATATCGTGGCACGAATCGACCCAAACGCGAAAGCGGCGGCCCACCCCAGTCTTCCGGAGTTTGTGGGGAGGAGTGGACGTCGGGTATCCTTGCGCGGTTGGCCGCTCGCATCGGCGGGCGGAAGAACCTGGGAGAACACCGTGGCTGCCACCTGCGACGTATGCGGCAAAGGTCCCGTCTGGGGCTACTCCGTCTCGCACTCGCACCGACGCACCAAGCGTCGCTGGAATCCGAACATCCAGAAGGTCCGCACGGTCGTCGACGGCACGCCCAAGCGCCTGAACGTATGCGCCTCCTGCCTCAAGGCCGGCAAGGTCACTCGAGCCGTCTAGGGCTAGATGCGGGCGAAGTGGTCCCATCCCCACCGCGCCGGGACCTCCCCATTCACGAGGACCCCCTGACGATCCCGGGTGGCCACACCGATCTCGAACCACCCGTCCGGCACATGAACCTTGGGTGGGAACGTCGCGACGAGATGGTGGTCCTCGCCCCCCGTGAGCGCCCACTCGTCTGGATTCCCGACGATCGAAGCTGCGACGGCGGCGGCCGCCCGATGCACCGGCACCGCCTGGGACTCTATGGACATTCCGAGCGACGACGCCCGGGCCATGCGGGCGAGATCCGTCACCAAACCGTCGGAGATGTCCATCATGGACGTCGCTCCTGCCCTGGCGGCCTCGATCCCGACCCCGATCCTCGGTTGGGGACGGAGGAACAGGTCGATGGCCTCTTGGTCGATATCGAGCAGGTTGTCGAGTTGGTGATACCCGGCGGTCGCCGCACCCAGGGGGCCCGAGACGGCGATGATGTCCGCGTGTCGCGCCCCGCCCCGTCGAATCGGCTCGAAACCCCTCATCTCCCCTACGGCCGTCACGCTCACGGCAATCTCCTGGCTTCCGGAGAGGTCGCCCCCTACCACACCCACGCCCAACGGTTCGCACGCCTCCCGGAGCCCATCCGCGAAGTCCAGCACCCACTCGACCTCGGTCGTCGACGGGGCCCCGAGCGAGACCTGGAGGGCCACGGGAAACGCCCCCATCGCGTCGATGTCGGCAAGGTTCTGCACGGCAGCGCGGAATCCGACGTCTGCGGCCGTAGACCACTCCAGGCGAAAATGCCTGCCCTCGATGAGCACGTCGCTCGACAGGACGAGGTCTCCGTCCAGACGGAGCACGGCGGCGTCGTCCCCCGGTCCGAGAATCGCCTGGGAAGCCGAAGGCAAGCGGAGAGACATCCGCTCGATGAGGGCATCTTCGCCCAGATCGCCTATCTGAGGCACAAGGCCAGCCTAAAGCGGGCGGAGGGATTCCGCATGTTGGCTGTGTCACATGCGCGATACCCGCGCCACACGCGGAACACCTTCGATCCGAGCGGACGACACCCCTAGGCGTGGCTTCCCGGTTCGAGCCTTTCCCCCGCGTTACGGTGGGTGGGACGATCGATGAAGGCGAGGCGTCCATGTCACCGCGGCTCAGTCGCCAAGAAAGGATCCAGCAAGACCTGGATGAGTTGCTCAGCCAGTCGGCCATGCTCGCCAAGGCCTTACTCGTCCGAAATGGCGAGTTCTTTCCCTTCGGCGCCACCGTCGGAAAACGCGGCCAATTCAACCTCGTCACCCCGACCCCCGAGGGTGATCGCCCAACCGCACAGGACGTCATCGAGGCCGTCCTGGCCGACTTCGCCTCGGCCCGTGACTCCCTCAGAGCGACGTCGGTCACCGCCCTGGCGACGACCGAGTCCGGGGCCGAGGCGGTCCGGGTCGAACTCGAGCACGCCGATGGGCCCGCGATACTCATCGCCCTCCCCTACTCCAGGAACCCCAACGGATCCTTCTCATACGGGGACATGGAGGCCCACCGGAGCGCTCGCAGGGTGTGGCCCGGGGAGCCGAAGCCTCGAAAGAAGGCCCCCGCGCGCACGCCCGTGAAGTCCAAGGCCAAGAAAGGGGGCCGGACCACCCGGCAGGCCTCCTCCTCGACGAAGACCACAAAGACGTCG
The DNA here is from genome assembly GCA_964438525.1 of uncultured Demequinaceae bacterium. Lineage (GTDB taxonomy): Bacteria > Actinomycetota > Actinomycetes > Actinomycetales > Demequinaceae > JAFGBM01. Next base: position 22,229 of record CAYTLH010000017.1, read on the forward strand.
AAAACCACTCGATCGACCAAACGCGAGACGGGTGAAACCACCCCTCATCGATCCACGGGCAAGACGAGGACGCACGCCCAACCCGTCCGTGTCGGCTAAGACCGAACAGGCCCGCGCTACCTGAGCCCGACCGGGCGGTCGAGCGCCGTCCGGAGCATCGTCTCCACCAGGTCCGGATACGTCAGGCCGTCCGCCTGCCACATCCTGGGATACATGGAGAAGGGCGTGAATCCAGGCATGGTGTTGACCTCGTTGACGACCACGGACCCATCCTCCTTGACGAAGGTGTCGACGCGGGCTATTCCCTCGCATCCGAGGGCGACGAACGCCCGTCGGGCATAGTCCTGAACCGTCTCGGAAGCCCCCGGAGGCAACTCGACGGGGCAGGACAAAGTCACGGACGCCTCGTCGAAGTACTTGGCCTCGTAGTCGTAGAACTCGTGCCCACCCGCGGTGGCGATCTCCCCCGGCGGCGAGACCCGAATCCCGTCGGATGTCTCGAGCACGGCACATTCGATTTCCCGTCCCATCACCCCCTCCTCGACGATGGCCTTGGCGTCGTGCTTGAACGCTTCGGCGAGGGCGGCGTCAAGGGCCTCCAGGGACCCGACCCTGGACACCCCGACGGAGGATCCGGCCCGTGCCGGCTTGACGAAGAGGGGCAGGGAGAGGTCCTCGATCTCGGAACGACGACGATGGGCCTCCTCGGCCCCCCGGACGACGATGGAACGGGTGACGGGAAGACCCGCCGAACGGAACACGATTCGCGCGAACTCCTTGTCCATCCCCAGGGCGCTCGCCAGCACCCCCGCCCCGACATACCTCACGTCGACCAGTTCGAGCGCCCCCTGGAGGGTTCCGTCCTCGCCCCACGGCCCGTGAAGCACGGGAAACACCACGTCGACGTCGGCGAGGCGCTCGAGCCTCCCCTGCCGTTCGACCCGCCACGTCCGCTCGTCCGCCCGCCCGGGCAGCAGGACCGGATCCCCGTCCTCCCCCACCTGGGGAAGGTCGCCGTCCCGAATCCGCCAGTCGAGCGGATCGTCGCTGACGTGGACCCACCGGCCGTCCAGCGTGATTCCGACGGCGATGACGTCCCAAGAGTCCCGGTCGATCGCCTCGAGGACGCCGCTCGCGGTCACGCAGGAGACCCCGTGCTCGGACGACCTCCCCCCGAGAAGCACCGCGACCGTCTGCCGAGCCACCGCTAGTCCCCCTCCGCCTTCCGGGGCCTCGACAAGAGCGTGGCGATGACCTTCTCCGGCTCGGCCCCCTCGTGGAGCATGGCCACGACGGAATCGCAGATCGGAACCTCGACCTCGACCATGCGGGCCAACTGCTGGATCGACCGAGAGGTTTCCGCCCCCTCCGCCGTGCCGCCGGTCTGCCCCACGGCCTCCTTGAGAGGGGTCCCCTTCCCAATGAGGTTGCCCAGGGTGTGGTTCCTCGACAGAGGTGACGCGCAGGTGGCGATGAGGTCCCCGACCCCCGCAAGGCCCGAGAAGGTGTCGGGCTGGGCTCCGACGGCGAGCCCCAGCCTCTGGATCTCCGCCAATCCCCGGGTGATGATCGTCGCGGTCGTGTTGTTGCCGAATCCCCGGCCATCCGCGATCCCCGCGCTGACGGCGATGACGTTCTTATACGCGCCGCACAGCTCCACCCCGATGACGTCCGTGTTCGTATAGGGCCTGAAATAGGCGGAGGCTATCGCGTCGGCGACGGCCTGGGCCGCAGCCTCGGACTTCGAGGCGACGACGGTTGCCGTCGGTTGCCGTCGGGCGATCTCCTTGGCGAGGTTGGGTCCGGACACGACCGCCAGCCGGTCCTCGTCAACGCCCCAGACCTCCCCTAGGACCTCGCTCATCCTCAGGTGAGTGCCCACCTCGATTCCCTTCGTCAGCGAGGTCACGATGGCCTCCGAAGGCACGAGGTCCGCGAAGTCCGCGACGATGGATCTCAGGCTCTGGGCCGGGAGGGCGAGGAAGACCAGGTCGGATTCGTCCAAGGCCTCGGCCTGATCCTCCGTCGCCGAAATGTTCTCCGGAAGGTCCGCGTCTCCGACGAAGGCCGTATTGGTGTGCGAGGCGTTGATCTCTTCGATGGCGTCCTTGTCGATTCCCCACATGACCACCTCGTTGCCGGCGTCGGCCAGTACCCGGGCGAACGTCGTCCCCCAGGCCCCGGTTCCGAGGACGGCCACCCGCGTCGACTCGGCCGTCACGACTTCGCCGTCCTCATGTCGTGGGGCTTCGTCGGGGCCTTTTCTCCCCTGAGTTCTTCGACCATGGTTGTCAGCGTAGCCATGATCCGGTCGGTTGCCTCCCTCAGGACCCGCTTGGTCGGATGGGGGCCCTTGAGGTCGTCCAGGTCGATGGGGGGGCCGGCGACGACCGTCACCTTCTTCCGCGGGATCGGCTTGAGCCATTTGCTGTAGTGGCCGAGCAGGCGATGGGCCCCCCATTGGGCGACGGGAATCACCGGCACCCCCGATACGAGGGCCATCCGCGCGGCCCCGGTTCGGGCGACCATCGGCCACAGGTCGGGGTCGCGCGTGAGGGTCCCCTCGGGAAACATGGCGATCATGTCGCCGCGTTCGAGAAAAGCCAGCCCCTCGTCGACGGCCTCCTTGGCCTTGGACGTCCCCCGCTGGACGGGCACCTGGTCGAGGGCTCGGAGGATCCACCCGACGACGGGGGCCCGGAACAGCCCATCCTTGGCGAGGAACCGGGGCGGACAACCGTTGTTATACAGGTAATGGGCGAAGGTCAAGGGGTCGGCGTAGGTCACGTGATTGGACACCGCGATGAAGCCTCCCTCTGCCGGGAGATGCTCAGCGCCGTGCCAATCCTTCTTGGTCATCAGGAACATGGGAGCGCGGACGAGCGCGGCCACACACTTGTACCCGCGCGGAACCTTGCCGCGGAGGGGGGCCCTACGCAAAGTCGGCCCCCAGCGCGGTGAGCTTGCCGCGGAAGCCCTCGTATCCACGGTCGATGACCCCGATGCCCTTGACCGTGGAGGTGCCGGAGGCCACGAGAGCCGCGATGAGCTGGCTGAACCCGCCCCTGAGATCGGGAACCTCGATGTTAGCCGCCTGGAGCGGGGTCGGACCGGAGATGGCCGCGGAGTGGAGGAAGTTCCTCTGGCCGAACCGGCAGGCCGTGTCGCCCAGGCACTCCCGATACAACTGGATGGTCGCTCCCATCTTGACGAGCGCCTCCGTGAAGCCAAACCGCTGCTCGTATACCGTCTCGTGAACGATGCTCAGCCCCGTGGCCTGGGTCAGGGCGACGACCATCGGCTGCTGCCAGTCGGTCATGAATCCGGGATGGACGTCGGTCTGGATGGCGATGGCCTTGAGATCGCCCCCGGGGTGATAGAAGCGGATCCCGTCGTTGACGACGTCGAACTCGCCCCCGACCTTCCGGAACACGTTGAGGAACGTCCCCATGGTGCGTTGCTGAGCCCCGTGGACCAAGACGTCCCCCTTGGTCGCGAGGGCGGCCGAGGCCCACGAGGCCGCCTCGATGCGATCGGACAGGGCGGTGTGATCGAATCCCCGCATAGTCTCCACCCCCTCGATCGTGATGGAACGATCGGTGTCGACGGAGATGATCGCCCCCATCTTCTGGAGGGTGTCGATGAGATCCTTGATCTCGGGCTCGACGGCGGCGTTCTCCAACCGGGTGATGCCATCCGCCTTCACGGCGGTGAGGAGAAGCTGCTCGGTGGCGCCGACACTCGGATACGACAGGCGGTGCTTGATCCCCGTGAGCCCTTTGGGCGCCTTGAGCTGAAGTCCGTCACCGACCACCTTGGTCTTCGCCCCGAACTTCTCGAGGATTTCGAGGTGGAAGTCGACGAGGCGCTCGCCGATCCGGCAGCCACCCAGATCGGGTATGACGGCCTCGCCGAGGCGATGGAGGAGGGGGCCGCAGAAGAGGATGGGGATCCGGCTGGTGCCCGCGTGGGCGGAGATGTCGCCGATCTTGGCGGGGCGGATCTGGGCGGGGTCGACGGTGAGGTCACCGCTCGCGGCGTCGTAGGCGACGGATGCCCCCTGGAGCTCGAGCAGGTCGGCGACGATGGTGACGTCGAGGATCTCGGGAACGTTGCGGAGGGTCGAGGCAGTGTCTCCGAGGAGTGCGGCCACCATCGCCTTGGAAACGAAGTTCTTCGCCCCTCGGACGGTGATCTCGCCCGTCAGGGGCTTGCCACCGGTGATGCGGAGGGAATCGCTCATGGTCCTATCGTGCCCTATGCCGGTCATGCCCCATACCTGGGGTTGGGGACGCCAGCCGCCCCAACCGACACTACCCCAGGGACCGGGCGCAGAACCAAGGGGTGACACCCGTGTTGAGACCGATCCCGCTGACGCCGGCCGCCGGGCGATAAGAACGCAGGACGACTAGAGTCAAGGCGTGGTTGGCAAGGAGGCTCTCGGAGCGCTCGCGGTGGCGGCCGGCGTGGCCGTCGTCGCGGCTGGGGCCGCGTACGGCGTTCACTCGTTGGTGAGGACTGACTCTTCGGCTGGGGGTTCGGGGCCTGAGCCCTCGCCGCGCCCGTCCGCCGACTCCGAGCCGTGGTCGAGTCCGTCGCCATCGTTCATCCCGTCCCCGAGCCCGACGATCATTCCATCCCCGAGTCCGGCGATCATCCCCTCGCCCACGGCCTTCCCCTCTCCGATGTCGTGACGCGATCGCCACCTGACCGTCGCCATCGCGTCCCCCGAGGGATTCGCTCCTGACTACTATTTCGCAGGGCGGGCGCTCTCGACCTTCGCCGACGGGAGGTGCTTGGCCGGCAGGGTTGCCGGGCGCCAGGACTCCCGTTTCGCCTCGTAGGCCGCGATCTCGTCCTCGCGGGAGAGGGTGAGGGCGATGTCGTCCAACCCCTCGATGAGGCGCCATCGGGTGTAGTCGTCGATGCGGAACGGGATCGTGACATCTCCCGCGGAGATCGTCCGATCCTCGAGGGACACGGTCAAGGTGCGACCCGGCTCCTCCTCGACGAGCTTCCACAGGAGCTCGATGTCGCCCTGATCGGCCTCGGCTGTTACGAGCCCCTGCTTGCCGGAGTTCCCCCGGAAGATGTCCGCGAATCGACTCGAGACGACCACCTTGAACCCGTAGTCCTTAAGGGCCCAGACGGCATGCTCGCGGCTGGAGCCGGTACCGAAGTCCGGGCCCGCGAGAAGGATGGATCCACCCGCGTACTCGGGATTGTTGAGGATGAAGTCGGGGTCGGATCGCCAGGCGGAGAAGAGGCCGTCCTCGAAGCCCGTGCGGGTGACCCGCTTGAGGTACACGGCGGGGATGATCTGGTCGGTGTCGACGTTCGAGCGCTTGAGGGGGACGGCGACGCCGGTGTGGGTGGCGAACTTCTCCATGTCTAGGCCTCCTGGGCGAGGTCGGCGGGTCCGGACAGGGTGCCTCGGACGGCGGTGGCGGCGGCGACCAGGGGGGAGACGAGGTGGGTGCGCCCTCCCTTGCCCTGGCGGCCTTCGAAGTTCCGGTTCGAGGTCGACGCGGCTCTCTCCCCGGGTTGGAGTTGGTCGGGGTTCATCCCGAGGCACATCGAGCAGCCAGCGTTGCGCCACTCGGCCCCAAAATCCATGAAGACGGTGTCGAGGCCCTCGGCTTCGGCTTCGAGCCGGACCCGGGCGCTACCGGGAACGACGAGCATCCGAACCCCCTCGGCTTTGGTGCGCCCCTTGAGGAGGGCGGCGGCGGCGCGGAGATCCTCGAGGCGCCCGTTGGTGCACGAGCCGAGGAATACGGTGTCGACGGAGATCTCCTTGAGAGGAGTCCCGGGTTCGAGCCCCATGTAGTCGAGGGCCTTGGCGGCGGCCTCCCGATCGGTCGGGTCGTCGAAGGACTCGGGGTTCGGCACCGAGCCGCTGAGGGGAAGCCCCTGGCCGGGGTTCGTCCCCCACGTGACGAAGGGCTCCAGGTCGGCGGCCTCGAGGGTGACCTCGGCGTCGAAGGCCGCGTCGTCGTCCGTGACCAGCGTTCCCCAGAACGCGAGGGCCTCGTCCCAGTCCTTGCCGGTCGGGGCGTGCGGGCGGTCTTTGACGTACTCGAACGTCGTTTCATCGGGGGCGATGAGTCCCGCACGGGCGCCGGCCTCGATGGACATGTTGCACACGGTCATCCGCGCCTCCATCGACAGGGCCCGGATGGCCTCGCCCCGATACTCCAGGACGTATCCCTGTCCCCCGCCCGTCCCGATCTTGGCGATGACGGCGAGAATGATGTCCTTGGCGGTCGCCCCCTCCGGAAGGGTTCCGACGACGTTGACGGCCATGGTCTTGAAGGGCCTGAGCGGCAAGGTCTGGGTTGCGAGGACGTGCTCGACCTCTGAGGTTCCG
>CAYTLH010000018.1:0-10349 GCA_964438525.1 uncultured Demequinaceae bacterium
CTGACACTCTTTCACACGACTCGCTCCCACCCCGACGAACATCTCCACGAAATCGGAGCCCGAGATCGAGAAGAACGGCACGCCGGCCTCCCCGGCGACAGCCCGCGCCAGCAACGTCTTACCGGTTCCTGGAGCCCCGTACAAGAGGACGCCCTTGGGTATCTTGGCCCCCACTGCCTGAAACTTGGCGGGCTTCTCCAGAAACTCCTCGATTTCCTTCAGCTCTTCGACGGCTTCGTCGACCCCGGCGACATCGTCGAACTTGACCGTCGGCATGTCCGGGGTGACCAGAGTGGCCCGAGAGCGCCCGAAACTCATGATCCGCCCGCCGCCGCCCTGCATGTTGGAGGCCATCAACCACCAGAAGAATCCCAGCAGAAGCAGAATGGGAAGGTAGGTGAAGAGGATCGTCCCCCAGATGCTTCCTTGGGGGACCTCGACGTTGTATCCGAGTTCCGGATCGGCTGCCTCGACCGCCTGGATGATCGCCTCCCCCTGCGATTCGAGGAAGAAGAACTGAATGTGATCCCCGTAGTCCTCCGTCTCCTCGGTGAGGACGACCTCCACCCGTTGATCCCCGTCGACGACCTTGACCTGTTCGACGTCGGCGGAGGCCAGCAGGCCGAGCCCAACGGAGGTGTCCACGCGCGTGACGGGGCCGGGCATCATGGCGGCAATCGCCCACACGGCGATGGCTGCCACGATGATCCACGGAAGGAGCCGACGCAGGAGGGAACGGGGTTTCATGGTAGGACGACTCTACGCCGAGGTCCGGGACGGGTCATCCTCGGCGTCTTCGTAGGCATGGGGGGCGAGGATCGCGACGTAGGGCAGGCCGCGGTACTTTTCTGCGTAGTCGAGTCCGTATCCCACGACGAAGGCGTTGGGGATGTCGAGGCCCACGTACTTCAAGGTAACCGGGATCACGGCCGCCTCCTCCTTGCGCAGCATCGTCGCGACCTCGACGGACAACGCCCCCCGGGAACGGAGGTTCGCGAGCAACCACGACAGGGTGCGACCCGAGTCCACGATGTCCTCGACGATGAGAACGTGCTTGCCGGTGAGGTCCGCGTCGAGGTCCTTGAGGATGCGCACCACACCCGAACTCCTCGTTCCGGCGCCGTACGACGACACCGCCATCCAATCCATGGCCACACCGGGGGGCAGTCGGCGGGCCAGATCAGCCATGACCATGACCGCCCCCTTGAGGACCCCAACCAGAAGGAGGGATCCGGGGTCGGGGTAGTCCGCCCGGATCTCGGCGGCCATCCGATCGAGGGCGCCCTCGATGTCCTCCTCGGTCGCGACGATCCCGTCGAGGTCCGAGGCCAGTTCTTCCGTGGTCACGAGGTGCTGCTCCTCCCGTCGTCGGGACCGACGACGACCAGCCTTCCATACTCCCGACGGGCCTCGAAACCACCGGGGAGGGAGACCGCGCCCTGACCCCGGTAGTTGACAACCAACTGGTCGATGGCGCTGACGTGTGATGACGTCAACGGCCCGGCACCGATCCTCTCGGCGAGCAGTTTGAGGATCCTCCCGCGGATAGCCTCGGGAAGCTCGGACAACGCCTCGACGGACCAGGCGTCGACGTGGGTCGAGCCGTGGATGGCCGTCCTCGCCTGGCGATCAAGTTCGTCCGCGTCCGCCTGAAGGAGGGCGGCGGAACGGGCAAGGCCCGGGACGATGCCGGGCCCGAGGACCTCCTTCAGGAGAGGCATGACCCTGCCCCGAAGGTCCGACCTCTTCGACCCCTCGCCGGGTTCGTTCATGGGGTCGAGCCAGGGGGTCAACCCCAGGGCCTCGCAGACCGCGACGGTGTCCGTCCTCCTGAGGCTGAGGAACGGCCGGAGGATGCTGCCCCTCCGGGGGGACATGCCGGAGAGGGCCCGCGCGCCCGATCCCCGCGCGAGGGCCAGGAGAACCGTCTCAGCCTGGTCGTCCATCGTGTGCCCGAGAAGGATCTGGGGGTTGAGCCCGCCCTCGGCGAGGACCCGACGCTCGATGGCGTCATACCGGGCGACCCGGGCGGCCGCTTCGATACCCCCCTCCCGCCCGACCTTCACCTTCTCAACGAAGACCGTGGCCATGCCGGCGAGCCGGCACTGGTCGGTCGCGTCCAGGGCCACCCGCCCGCTGTCCTGTCGCAACCCGTGGTCCACGACGATCGCCCCGGCGACGAAGCCGAGTTTTCGCGCGACGAAGGCCGTAGCGGCCGTCAGGGCCAGGGAATCGGGGCCTCCCGAGCAGGCCACCCACAGCCGGGTCCCGGGGGCCATCACCTCGATCGCCCCGCGGACGGCGGACCTTGCCGCCGCCACCGCCGGATGGGGCGCGGTCATGCCCGACTCCGCGTCATGCCTCCATTATCCGCACGCGTCAACACCCACAGGCCGCAACCTGCGTCAGGAATTCGTCAATGGCGGCCCGGGGTTTGGTCTGCCCCCACGGCAATCCGTCCGCGAGGATGGAATAGGCAAGCCACCTCCCATCGGCCGTGACCACGGTCCCGCTCAGCGCGGTCACTCCCCCGAGGCTCCCGGTTTTCCCTCGCACCACCCCCGCCCCTTCGGTCGACCTGAAACGGTCATACAGGGTTCCCCTCAGGGCGGCGATGGGCAGTTGCTCGAGGAACGAGTCGTGGTCGGGGTCGCGGGCGAGTAGGACGATGAGGTCGGTCAGGACTCGGGGCGGAATCCGATCGGACCGGGAGAGCCCGGAACCATCGGCGATGACGACACCATCGAGATCGAGCCCCTTCGCCGATAGGATGCTCCGAACCTGTGCGGCCCCCTCCGCCGTCGTGCTGGGTCGGCCCGCCTCGATGGCCACCAGTTTGAGGAAGAATTCCGCGAGGGTGTTCTGGGAGTACCAGATCATGTAGTTCAGGACGTCGCCGAGGGGCGCGGACTCCACGGAGGCCAGCGTGATGTCGTCCGCCCCGGCCTCCCCCTTGGTCACGGAGTCCACCCGCAACCCTCGCTGCTCGAGCCTCGAGGCCAGTACGTCTCCGACCCGGATGCTCGGATCGCGATAGCACTGGGGGTCGTCATCCGGCCGATCCGGGACGATCCCGACGTTGATCGCGAGGCCGCTCGTGGGGGCTCCGTAGGCTTCGTTCACGTCGTCCCAATCCCATGTCGAGGGGATGGTCGGCCCCCCGAAGGCGGAGTCGTCGACGACGATATCCACCGCGGTGACACCGATCCCCTCGAGACCGGCGACGATGCGGTCGGCGAGGTTGGCCACCCCCGCGTAGCCATTGGGGCTCGCGACCGTCCCCCTGTGGCCGTAATCGGGCGTCAAGAGCATGTCTCCCCCCGCGACGAGGGTCAGCCGGGCCCGCTCCCCATCTGGCTCGCCGGACCAGGTCACGGACGTCGTGAACCTCCTGTCGAGGGGGAGCGTGTACTCGGCGGCGGCACCGGTCAGGACCTTCATATTCGACGCCGGGATCTGCGGTGTGTCCGACTTGACGTCCGCGAGCACCTGGCCGGTCTCGATATCCACCACCCGAAGCCCGACGGAGGAACCTCCCCCGATCCGAGAATCCCCGTTCAGGGCATTCGCCAGGCTCTGGATCTCGGAGGAGGAAGGCAGGGGGGCGGTGGAGTCGAGGCTGGTGACGGGCACCGTCGATGGGGCGAGGACGGCCGGTGCCTCGAAGTCGGGGAAGGGCTCCGGCGCTCCCAGGGGAGCCTCGTTCGTGATCGGTCCGGGCACGAGATCGTAGGCGTCGGCCGTCGTGTATCCCCCCGCCAGGGCGACCAACGCGATCCCGACGGATGACGCCACCACCGATACTCTTGCCACATGTTCCTCCGTTATAGGCCACACTAGTCTTGAGCAGAACTCGTCAAAGGACCGCTATGGAATTCGACGTCATCATTGAGATCCCCAAAGGGAGCCGCAACAAGTACGAGTATGACCACGACACCGGCAGGATCCGGCTGGACCGCATGCTCTTCACCTCGACCCGCTACCCGGACGATTACGGTTTCATCGACGGAACCGTCGGGCTCGACGGAGATCCTTTGGATGCCCTCGTGCTTCTCGAGGAGCCGACCTTTCCCGGCTGCCTCATCCGTTGCCGGGCCCTCGGCATGTTTCGCATGAGGGACGAGGCCGGGGAGGACGACAAGGTCCTCTGCGTTCCCATCGCCGACCAACGAGCCGCCTGGAGGCGCGAACTGGACGACATCAGCGACTTCCACCGCCTTGAGGTTCAGCGCTTCTTCGAGGTGTACAAGGACCTCGAGCCAGGGAAGTCGCTCGAGGGGGCCCATTGGCTCGACCGCGAAGGGGCCGAGGAGGAGATCCGAGCGTCGTACGAGAGGGCGAAGAAGAAGTAGGGCGTCCTCCGTCACGAGGACGCATACTCAGGGCGGGGATCGAGTCCGATGCTGCCCTTGCTGCGGGTGGTCGGCGTCAGGGGCGGCCGGCGAAGGGCATGAGGTTCTGGACGGCCCAACTGCGGTAGTCCCGCGTCTTATTGGGGCTTCCCGGCTTCGACGCCTCGACGATCTGGTTGTTCCCGATGTACATGGCCACGTGATAGATGGACGAGTAGTGGGTGCTGGTCCCCCAGAAGATCAGGTCCCCCCTCCTCATGTCCCCATAGGGAATCTTGCCGACGTAGTGGTACTGGTCCCTCGAGGTCCTCGGGATGGTGACCCCGGCGATCCTCCAGGAGGTGCTCGTCAGGCCGGAGCAGTCCCAGCAGTCCGGCCCGGCCATGCCATAGCAGTAGGGCTCCCCGACCTGGGCCAGGGCATACTGCACGGCGACTTCGGCTTGCTGCGGGGTCCCGACGGATATCCCGCCAATGGGCGTGGCGTTCCCTCCGGTGTCGGCGTAGGCTCCGGACGCGGCCACGATGGCCGCCCAACGCGCCGCCTCCGCGGCCGCCCGTCGTTGGCGTTCCTTCGCCAGGCCGACCTGCCTCTGGTATTCGAGCGAGGAGGAAACCCGACGAAGCTGGGCCAAGCGGGCGACGGCTTCCTCCCGGGTTTCCTGGGTCTCCACGAAGGCCAACTTGGCTTGTCGGTCCGCCTCGATCGCCGCCTCGTACGCCTCGCGGGAGGCCGTCTCGGCCAGTACGGCCTCCTCGGCCGCCTCCACCGCGTACCGCCTCATCGTCTGGGCGACCAACTCCGCCGCCCGTACCTGTTCCACGACCATCGCCGCGTCCCGTGACGCTCGGTCGAGCGCGTCGGATCGGGCGATGACGTCCTCGAACCCGTCGGCCGTCATGATGGCCTCGAGCGATCCGAAGGTCCCCCCTTCCCGGTACGACATCATGGCGAGGGCGGCCAGATCGGCCCGGGCGTCCTCCAGGGCCCGTTCGGACTCGTCGGCCCGACCGTTCGCGGCGAACAACTGCCTCTGGGCCTCGATGTTGGCCCACTGTGCCACCGTGTACTCCTCCTGGGCTTGGTAAAGGGCGATCTCGGCCTGCTCCATGGCCTTCTCGAGGCGGACGATGGCCGCGTCGAGTTCCGCGACCGTCGCCTTCTGGTTCCTCACCGCGGCCCTGGCCGCCTTGACCTCGGAATAACCCGGATAAGGGTCCGCCTGTGCCGCCGGAGCCGCGAGTACGAGCAGGAGCGATGCGCACGCCACGGCAGCCGCGACGCGCAACCATCCCGCCCATGGATGGGCGACCGCCTGTGCCGCCTCTCCTCTCCCAGTCATGGTCCAACCACCTCCGTCGCCGACAAACGCCGGGTCCGGCACCACTCCCCAGCCAGCAGCACCCTTACTCCTTCGATCGTACGTCCTCTAGGGAAGGTGGCGAAACCATCCCAGGTGTGACCTATCTCTCATTCGGCTTTATTCCTCGGTGTCCGCAACGATGACATTCGGTGTTTAACGCGACGGAGTCTTCCCGGATGAGGCCTTCTTCCGGGATGCGATCCGCGAGGCCAGAAGCTGGGCGAGGTGAAGTCCGTCCACCCCGGCGAGGTCATCCGCCTGAGTGCGGCACGAGTAGCCGTCCGCGAGGTAGACCGAGCCCTCGGGAGCGTCCTTGAGGGCGGGCAGGAGCGAGTTCTCGGCCACGGCGACGGACACCTCGTAGTGGTTGCCCGTCGTACCCCACATACCGGCCATCCCACAACACCCGGACGCCTCCACGATGGAGGCTCCGGCCCCCGTCAGCAGTTCCCGATCGGCGTCGAAGCCGATGATGGAGTGATGGTGACAATGCGGTTGGATGACGGCCGTCACGTCGTCGAGGCGGGGAGGCTCCCAATCCGGGTCGGGGGTGACGGGGGCACGACCCGTGAGCACCTCGGCGAGGGTGAACGTGCCCCTCGCGACGGCGCGGGCCCGTGGATCGTCGGGGATGAGTTCGACGAGGTCGCTCCGGAGGGTCGCGGTGCACGAGGGCTCGACCCCGATGATCGGGATCCCGTTGACCGCGAACGGCCCAAGAACCCCCAGGAGATGGTTGAGCCTCTTCCGGGCTCCGTCGAGTTGGCCCGTCGAGATCCAGGTGATCCCGCAACATGCCTGACCGTCGGAAACGATGACCTCGAACCCGGCATCCTCGAGGACCGCGATCATCGCGATGGGAATCTCGGGGGCCATCCCGTCGGTGAACGAGTCGGCCCACAGAAGGACCCGACGCGGGGCGGGGGTGGGGTCCCCCGTGCGGCGTGAACGGGCGGCGGCGCTCCGGCGGAACGGCCGGTTCGCGAAGCGCGGCATGTGCCGCCGAGTGTCGAGCCCGGCCATCTTCACGACCAGCCGTTCGACCCATCGGGGCTTCATGACGAGGTTGGCCACCCGGGGGGCGAGGCCGACGACCTTGAGCCAGCGAGGCAACCATCCGAGCGAGTAATGCATGATCGGACGGATTCGGCCCTTGTACTTGCGGTGGAGAACCTCCGACCGGTATACGGCCATGTCGACGGCCGAGGGGCAGTCGGACGAGCAGGCCTTGCAGCTCAGGCACAGATCGAGGGATTCGAGCACCTCCGGAGCCGTCAACCCGCCGATCAGGGTCCCGTTGACCGCGTCCTGGAGAACCCGGGCGCGGCCGCGGGTGGAATCCTTCTCGTCCTGGGTCGCCGCGTAACTCGGGCACATGAACCCGACTCCCTGGTCGATGGAATCCGCGCGACACTTGCCGACTCCCGTGCATCGGTGGACGGCCTCGCCGAGGTCGCCGTGGTCGTCGAGGAAGGCGTACCCCGTACTCGGTTCCACGACAGGCGCGTGCGGACGCCTGAGGTCGGCGTCCAGGGGCCTGGGGTCGACGATCACCCCGGGGTTGAGGAGGTTGTCGGGGTCGAAGAAATCCTTGATCTCGGCAAAGGCCTGAATCGCCTGGGGCGAGTACTGCCGGACAAGCAACTCGCTCCTGGCGCGGCCGTCGCCATGCTCTCCCGTGATCGAACCCTCGTGTTTGACGGCGACGTCGGCTGCCGCCTCGATGAACGCCCGGAAGACCGTGGCGTCCTTTCTGAGCGGGAAGTCGAGCCGCATATGGACACACCCCTCGCCGAAGTGTCCGTACTTCTGCCCGGAGATGCCGTACCTCTCGAGGAGGAGGTCGAGTTCCCTGAGGTAGTTCCCGAGGTTGCGGGGGGGGATGGCGGCATCTTCCCAACCGGGCCAGGCCTCGGCGTTCTCCTCGGTGCGGCCGGCGAGCCCCGCGCCGTCGGCACGGATGGCCCAGAGCCGGGCGGCCTCCTTCGGGTCGGGGACGACGCGGTGGGACAGCGCCCCCGCGTCCCGAACGATTCCCTTCATGGCCTCTACGGCCTCCTCGGGGGTATCGCCTCCGGTCTCGATGAAGATGTAGCTCCCGCCGGCGGGCAGTTCGGGAATGGACGCCGAGCCCTTGACGGCCCGGACGCGATCGGCGAGAGAGGCGTCGAAGCCCTCGATCGCCTGGGGGTTATGGGCAAGCATGGGGACGACGGCGTCGGCGGCGGAGGGCATGTCTTCGTAGCCGAAGGCCCCCATCAGGAGGTGCTTGGGAGGCTGGACTAGCCTGACCTCGGCCTCGACGAAGACCCCGAGCGTTCCCTCGGTCCCGCCAAAGAAACGACCAAGGTGATGCCCCTTCTCGGGCAACAGGTGCTCGAGCGAGTACCCGGCGACCTGGCGGGAGGTCTTGCCGAACTCCTTTCGGATCAGGGGAAGGTGGTCCTTGACCCAATCCTCGAGCCCCGGGACGACGGACAGGTCGTCGGCCGCGACGAAGCGGTTGCCCTTTCCGTCGATGACGTCGAGGGAAAGGACGTTGTCGCCGGCCTTTCCGTAGACGAGGGCACGTGGGCCGCAGGCGTTGTTCGCGATGGTGCCCCCGAAGCAGGCGCGGGTGATCGTCGACGGGTCCGGCCCGAACCTCAGCCCGTGCTTGGCGGCCTCCCGCTGCAAATGCCCGAGGACGACCCCGGGCTGGACGCGGGCGGCGCGCTTCTCGGGGTCGATCGACAGGATGGCGTTCATGTGCCGCGACGTATCGATCACGATCCCGGGGCCGATGGAGTTGCCCGCGATGGAGGTGCCGCCCCCGCGCATGGTCACGGGCGCCCCGGCCTCCCTGGCAGCCCTGAGCGCCGCGACGAGGTCGTCGGCGTCCCGGGGGAAGACGACGATCTCGGGCACGACCCGATAGTTGGAGGCGTCCGTCGAGTATTCGACGCGGCGACGGGAAGCGGAGTCGACCTCACCCTTGACGGCGGCCTCGAGGGCGGCGATCCAATCGGACACCGGGGCGTTAGGTGGGGTCATTGGCACATTCTCGCAGAGACTTTGGCCTTCCAAGGGTGACCGAAGGCCTACCCCCAAGGACGAAGGCGCGGAGACGGTATCCGCCTTCCGCGCCTTCGTCGAACCGCAGCTGGGTTATACCTCCGGCACGCCCGCCAGCGACTCGGTCAACGCCTCCTCGCTCAGGGGGTCGTCCTCGAGTTTGCCCGCCAGGTACTGCTCGTAGGCCCCGAGCTCGAGCAGGCCGTGTCCGGACAGGCCGATGACGATGACCCTCTCCTCCTTCTTCTCCTTCGCCTCAAGGGCCTCGCGCCGCGCCTGCGCGACGGCGTGCGCCGACTCGGGCGCCGGGATGATCCCCTGGGTACGAGCGAACTCGACGGCCGCCTCGAAGCACTCCTTCTGGTGAAGCGCCGTCGCGTCCATGAGCCCCTCCTTGACGACGTGTGAGATCAGCGGCGCCATGCCGTGGTACCTGAGGCCGCCCGCGTGGATGGGGCTGGGCACGAAGTCGTGGCCGAGCGTGTACATCTCGACGAGCGGAGTCAGGCCGGCGGTGTCGCCGAAGTCGTAGCGGAAGTCGCCGCGTGTCAACGTCGGGCACGACGTCGGCTCTACGGCGAGGAGGCGGGTCTTGGTCCCCTTGGCGAGGTTCTCCCGGATGAAGGGGAAGGCGAGGCCGCCGAAGTTCGAGCCGCCGCCGACGCATCCGACGACGACGTCGGGCGCGCCCTCGCCCGCCTTGACGAGTTGGAGGAGCGTCTCCTCGCCGATGACGGTCTGGTGCATGAGGACGTGGTTAAGCACAGAGCCGAGTGAGTATCGGGCTTCCGGGTCCGGCGCCGCCACTTCGACGGCCTCGGAGATCGCGATGCCGAGCGAGCCCGGGTGCCCGTCAGGGAAGGCCTGGCCGGACTTGGTCAACTTCGAGGGCGAGCGGTGGAGGGTCGCGCCGAAGGTCTCGATCATCGTGCGACGCTGCGGCTTGGTGTCGTAGCTGGTGCCCACCTGCCACACCTCGCACTCGACTCCGAAGATCGCACACGCGTACGCGAGGGCAGTTCCCCACTGGCCGGCGCCGGTCTCCGTCGTGATCTTCTTGATCCCGTCTTCCGCGTTGTAGTACACCTGCGCAAGCGCGGTGTTGAGTTTGTGGGAACCGACGGGGGAAACGCCCTCGTACTTGGCGTAGATGCGGGCAGGGGTGCCAAGCTTCTTCTCCCACCTCCTGGCCCGGAAAAGGGGAGAGGGGCGGTATTGGCGGTAGACCTCAAGGATCGGCTCGGGGATGGGAATGTACTTGTCGGGCGCGAACTCCTGCATGATGAGCGCCATCGGGAAGAGCGGCGCTAGATCGTCGGGGCCAATGGGCTCGTGCGTTCCCGGGTGCAGGGGCGGCGGGGGCAGCGAGGACAGGTCCGCCTGAATGTTGTACCACTGCTTGATCTCTTCGTCGGGGGTCAGGGAGAAGACCACCTGTTCGTCGCTCATCGTCGCTCCTTTGCTACGGTTGCGGTCCTGGGCAGCAATACCCCGGACCGTCCTTGGAGCGTATCCGGTGAAGGAATGACGGGCAAGGGTCGGAATCCAGGGACGGGCCAGGCGCACGAGTGCCCCACCCG
>CAYTLH010000019.1:0-3406 GCA_964438525.1 uncultured Demequinaceae bacterium
GAAACTCGCCCGCAACGCACTGCTCGATTGGCCCGGGGGGGCCGACGTCGGCGCCCTCGCCCAGGTCCTCGCCGGAACGGCGGAGGAAACCCCGTACGATGCGCCGGGTGCAGCCCGAGCGCTGTACGAGGTCCTCCAGAAATCCGGCGGCAAGGCGGCAGACGACATCGGCGCGGGGTTCCGAGACGCCCTCGACGACGAAACCCGGAAACGACTCCCCGGCACCTTCGACGCGATCACCGCGAGCGACATCTCCAGCGCGCGTAACCTCGCCGTACACCTGCTCACGGTGACCGATGATCCTAGCGCGGCCACCCAATTGGCCACCCTGAGTCAAGACCGGGATAGGACTATCGCCAAAGCGGCGACCAAGGCCCTCGCCAAACGCGAGAAGATACGCGCCAAGAAGGGGAAGAAGTAATCCTAACGTCCGGCGGACGGCTCACCCTGGACCCGGCTGTACCCTGACCCCATGCCGATGACGCCCCTACACCTGGGGCCGGGGATCTTCCTCAAGGCCGTCCTCCGAGGGTCGTTCTCCCTCATGGTCTTCGGCTATGCCAACATCCTCATCGACCTCCTGCCCCTCGTCGCCCTCACGTCGGGCAGCGGGGCGGTTCACGGATGGACCCACACGTGGTAGGGCGCGTTCCTCTCGGCCTACCTAGGAACCCTGAGCCACATCGCCCTCAACTGCCTCGCGAACACGGGCATGCACCCCTTTGCCCCCTGGTCCGACGCTCGGCCCTGGTTCGGCCTCGTCGTCGCCCGCCGGAGACGGATCGCCTTCCCCACCCGCTGACCGCAGTGTTGAATCTCACCTACCCCCTGTTTGAACGTCAGTACGTCTCGCTTACCCTCGGTATATAAGAAACCAAGCCGTAGCGGTGGTCACCGATAGCGCCGCCGCCGAAGGATGGATCGTCCTGGCCGCGGCCGCGGTAGCGCACCTCGGCGGCGATGCCGGGGCCGCGACCGAAGCGGCCCGCGCGACAGCGGACACCAGCCGCGTCGTCTTCACCGTCGACACGTTCGAATACCTCCACCGTGACGGCCGGGTTCCCGGCATCCTCAAGGCCCTGAGCGACACCTTCCACATGCGCCCCATCCTCGAGATCAAGGATGACGACATCGCCCTAGCCGACCGCGTCCGCCACACGGAACCCGCCCACCAAAAGGTCCGGGCGATGAATGAGGAATACGCTTCGACCCTCACCAGGCCGGCGGTCGCCGTCGCCCCGGTCGGAAGCAGCGCCCTAGAGGAAGGGCTCGGAGTCGAGACGACCGGCCTCATGATCGAGGAGCCCCCCCGGCGCGAGCCTCACCGCCCACGCCGGGCCGGGCACCTACGTCGTCGCCGTGGCGGACATGCCCGCCGATTTCATGCTCGTACTGTAACCAACCCTCTTCGATGTCCATCGTCGGCCACGACGGAGACCGTTCACGGCCATCTCCCACCTGATTCTCAGCGTTCTATGAGATCGATGGCGTGTCCTTGAGGCATGACCACCACACGCCCCGCTCGACACCTTGCCCTAGCCTTCACCGTCCTGCTCGTGGCGCTCGTCCTCCCTGGATGCGACGCCGTCGAGGAGGGCCCGGCGCCCGGAGCCGTCGAGGCCGTAACCCTGTCGGACTTCTGGGACTCGTCGACCGTGCACGCCATCGACGTCTCCTTCGACGAAGCCGATTACACCTCGCTGATCGACGTCTACCAGCAGTCCGGGGAGAAAATCTGGATCCATGCCACCGTAACCATCGATGGAACCACCTACGAGGACGCGGGCTTTAAACTCAAGGGCAACTCCTCGCTCCGCGGGCTGTCGGAAAACGGAAGGGGAGACGTCAGCGCGGAACAGCCCGAAACCCTGCCATGGATCATTCGCCTCGACAAGTTCGTCGAGGGGGAAAACCACGAGGGCTCGACCGAGTTTGCGGTGCGCGGTAACAACTCGGAGACGTCCCTCAACGAAGCCCTCGCCCTCGACTTGCTCCGCCTGTCGGGGCTCGCCGCCGAAGAGGCCTCGGCCGTCTCGTTCACCGTCGCCGGATCGGAACCGACGCTCCGCCTCGTGGTCGAGAATCCCAACGACGCCTGGATGGAACGCGAACTCGGCGACGGCTACCTCTACAAGGCCGAATCCGGGGGCGACTACTCGTATCGGGGCGACGACCCGGACGCGTACGACGACATCTTCGACCAGGAGGGCGGGGAGGATGACCTCGACCCTCTCATCGATTTCCTCGAGTTCGTCAACCTGTCCGACGACGAGACCTTCGCGACGGAACTGGGCGACTGGCTCGACCTCGAATCCTTCGCGACCTACCTCGCCTTCCAG
Source organism: uncultured Demequinaceae bacterium (assembly GCA_964438525.1). Taxonomy (GTDB): domain Bacteria; phylum Actinomycetota; class Actinomycetes; order Actinomycetales; family Demequinaceae; genus JAFGBM01. The sequence goes on from CAYTLH010000019.1 coordinate 2,340, forward strand.
GATCTGGTCGAGAACTTCGACGATATCGACGGACCCGGCAACAACTCGTACCTGTACTACAACCCAGACACCACCCTCATGACCGTGGTGAACTGGGACCTCAACCTCGCCTTCGGGACCATGCCGAACGCTGGCGACCGGCAACCGGGAAACCAAGGCGGCGTCCGACCCGGAGCTCAAGGCACACTGCCTCCTGTCGGACAAGGCGACTTGCCGCCCGACGCTCAGAACGCCGAAATCCGGCCCGGTGACCACATCGGCGAGGATCGGTTCCCGGTAACGGACGAGCGACCGGCTGGCGCAAACCTGGGCGGCAACGTCCTCTCGGAGCGCTTCCTCGCCAACACGGACTTCGAGGCCACATACCAGGCGGCCCTAGAGAACCTCACCGCCCGACTCTACGACTCCGGTACCGCCAACGAGGCCCTCGCGACTTGGGCGCAACTGCTCCTAGACGAGGCGTCCGACCTCGTCGCCGTTTCCGTGATCGAACGGGAGGCCGCGGCGATCGCTCGGACGTTTCCGAGATAGACCCCCGAGGCCCCGCCCTCTCAGCCCTCGGCCCGGGCCAGTTCGAAGTTCTTTCGGATCGCCGTCGTCACGAGGTGGACGGCTGCGGCGAAGGCGAAAGCCGCGATGAACAGCGCCATGGCCGTCACGGGATCCTCCATAAGCGATGGTGCGAAGACGAGCGCGGCCGCCAGGGCGAGCATGGTGACACCGGCGACGAGCTTGAGGATCTCCCCGTGCTTCTCCTGCATCTTCGTGGCCCTCATGGTCGCGACGGCCACGCCGAACACGATCATCTCGTCCAACAGGAACGGGATCATATAGGCGACGAACAACAGAGCCGTGCCAACGAAGCCCACGTCGGCGGACTTGAGCATGCCCATCCAGATGATGGGGAAACCCGCCGTGCACGGCGTCTCGATGAGCGACACGGCGACCCCGAGAGCGACGGTCGCGGTGAGAGCGGGAAGGAGGGAATGATGTCCAGCAGCATCGCGGATCCTCTTGTAGATCCCCGGTTTCTTCGAGTCGCTGATAGTGAAGGACAACCCCTTCTT
>CAYTLH010000020.1:0-3462 GCA_964438525.1 uncultured Demequinaceae bacterium
CTCCAGGTCGGAGAGCATGGCCTCGGCATCCGCGACGATGTCTGCGCTACTGGTCCTCACCCCATGCATGAGCCAGCGGGCGAGGGCGAGCTCGCCCGCGAGGGCGGCACGATCCGCGAGGTGGGGGTCCAGCATCGTTTGGCGCCCCATGAGGTAGGCCCCCAAGACGGTGTCGACGACGTCGGGGGGAGAGGCCGCGACGAACCAGGCGAGGTCGTCGGCAGGGTCCGCCACCCGGGAGTCCGCCCAACCGAGGACTCCCGCGACGGATCCGTCGGTGACGATCACCTGGTGTTCGGCCAGGCCTCCGTGGACCACCGTCGGCTCGTACTTGAACCAGGTCACGTTTTCCAGGCGTTCTTCCCACCGTGCGGTGAGATTGGGTGGAACCCGCCCGGTTTGGGCCGCGGCATCCATCTCGGCTAGTCGTCGTTGGCGGTAGCCGTCGGACGTGTACGAGGGGAGCCCGGCGTCCTCGATCACGGAGACCGGCAATTCGTGGATTTCGGCGATGGCCTGACCGAGGGCCGAGCCCAGACCGGACCCCGGCTCCATGGCCGCGAGGCTTAGGCGTCGTCCCGGGATCTCCTCATAGACCACAGCGCGCCCGCCCTCGCTCAAGGGTGCGGTCCCCACCGGCCGGGGGACGTCGAAGGACAGGTTCCCGGCGTCGCACGCTTCGGCGAGCGACGCCAGGAGGCCGAGTTCGGCCTCGAGTGCGGCTCCGGCGGCCGGCCGTTGTGGGGCGCGGACCGTCCACCTCCGGCCCGTCGAGTCGACCACGGTGACGATATCGAAATCCGCGTCCGCGTTGGGGCTTCTCAGTACCTTGTATACGTCGAGTTTGGGTACCGCAACGGTCGCGAGAGCCGCGAGGGCCAGCGGAGAGTGGGACACGCCCCTCACGGTAGAACGAAATGGGTGTGTTACGCCATGGGGGTCTCGGTGTCGTACCGTGGGTGGATGCGACGCCCCCGACCATTCGACGGCCCCGCCATGGTGGATCGGGCCTCCGAACGTCGCTCCCGGGTTGACCTGGACGCGGCGGGAGGCCTCGTCGTATCGAACGGAGCGGTGCTCATGGAGGAGGACCGGCTGATCATCGTCCCCGCCTCCGGTCGTCCCGCCGGGTTCTCAACCTCGTTCCTGGGTTCCGTCGATGGTGAGGATCTGGTTGTGGTCGGGGTCGACCCGGGCTATTCCCCCGAGTCGCCCGCCCGGATGGTTCCTTTGAGGGAGGCCTTGATCGCCCTGAGTAGGGACGATCGTCGGTCTAGGGACCTCGAACTCGCGATCATGGCCGTCGCCATGGGCGAGTGGCATGTGAGGCACGCCTATTGCTCTCGGTGCGGGGGGAGTACCGAGCCGGGGGACGGCGGATGGGTTCGCCGGTGCCCTCACGGGCACGAGACGTATCCGAGGACCGATCCCGCCGTCATCGTCGCGATAACCGACGAGCACGACAGGATTCTCCTAGCGCACGTCGAATACCACTCGCCTGGGAGGTATTCCCACCTGGCCGGATACGTCGAGCCCGGGGAGTCGTTCGAACAGGCCGCCTTCCGGGAGATCAGGGAGGAGGCTTCACTCAGGCTCGAAGGGCTTGAGTACGCCGGAAGCCAACCCTGGCCGTTCCCCGCTTCGATCATGGTGGCTTTTCGGGCGAAGGCGGCCTCCGCGGACCTGGAGGTCGACGGGGTTGAGGTGACGGATGCCATGTGGGTGACACGGGACGAGCTGAGGGAGAGGCTCGAAGACGGGGCGGTCCGGCTGGCGTCCCCGGGCACCATCGCGAGGACCCTTATCCACGACTGGTACGGGGGCGATCCGGTTGGGGACGCGGGTGTCGTCCGGGCGTGACATCATCCCTCCCATGAACCCGGACGAGATCCTCGCCTCGCTCGACCCCGAGCAGCAGCAGGTGGCTCGAGCGATCCACGGGCCCGTATGCGTACTCGCGGGAGCCGGGACGGGCAAGACGCGGGCGATCACGCACAGGATCGCGTACGGGGTGAGGGTCAACGCCTATGATCCCCGGTCCGTCCTGGCCGTGACCTTCACGTCACGGGCGGCGGGCGAGATGAGGGACAGGCTCCGCCGACTGGGGGTCTCCGGTGTGACCGCGAGGACGTTCCACTCGGCCGCCCTGAGGCAGCTGAGGCACTTCTGGCCTGACGCCGTCGGGGGACGCCTTCCGACGGTCCTGTCCCACAAGGCCCCCTACGTCGCCCGGGCGGCCAAGTCCGTCGGCCTCTCCCTCGATCGCCTCGCCGTCCGGGATCTCGCTTCTGAAATCGAATGGGCCAAGGTATCCCTCGTCGCGCCGGAGGACTATCCCGTCGTCGCCCCCAAGCGAGACCGACCCCCGACGGCGGGGCTCGCCCCCTCGATCGTCTCCGACGTCATGCGAGCCTATGAGGAGGCCAAGATCGAGGACGTCGCACTGGATTTCGAGGACATCCTCCTCCTCACGGCCGACCTGCTGAACAGGAACAGGGAGGTCGCGGAGGCGGTGAGGGGCCAGTATCGGCATTTCGTCGTCGACGAGTATCAGGACGTCTCCCCGCTCCAGCAGTTCCTTCTCGACAGCTGGCTCGGCGGTAGGGACGCGATCTGCGTCGTCGGCGACCCCTCCCAGACGATCTACTCGTTCGCGGGGGCGTCCCCCTCGTACCTCCTCCGCTTCCGAACGACGTTTCCCCACGCCGAGTTCATCCGCCTGGTGCGGGACTACCGGTCCACGCCCCAGGTCGTCGGCCTGGCGAACAGCCTGGGCGGGGATGGATCCGTCCGACTCGTCGCCCAGAAGCCCTCCGGACCCGAGGTGTCCTTCAAGGTCTACGGGGACGACGCGTCCGAGGCGAACGGCGTCGCGGACCGGGTGGCCTCGCTCCTCTCGTCGGGGGTAGCCGCCAGCGATATCGCGATCCTGTATCGAACGAACGGACAATCGGAGGTATTCGAGGAGGCGTTGGCTGATCGGGGGATCGGGTACGTGGTCCGGGGGGGCGAGCGATTCTTCGACCGAGAGGAGGTTCGACGGGCGATGCTGCTCTTACGGGCGGCCGCGGTCGTCGGGGGCGACGACATCGGCATCGCGGTGCGGGAGGTGTGTACGGAGGTCGGATGGGCTGAGGAGGCCCCTGCGGGCCGGGGTGCCGTCCGGGAGCGTTGGGACTCGCTCCAAGCCATCGTCGGCCTGGCTGACGAATGGGAGGGAAGCCTGAAGGAATTCGCGGAGGACTTGGCGGACCGGGCAGAGGCACAACACGCCCCGATCGTCGACGGGGTCACCTTGACGACCTTGCACGCGGCCAAAGGACTCGAATGGGACGCGGTATTCATCGCCGGGCTTTCCGACGGACTCCTGCCCATCGCCCTGGCCACGACCGAGGACTCTCTTCGGGAGGAGTCGAGGCTCCTATACGTCGGGATCACCCGGGCCCGAATCCACCTCACCCT
>CAYTLH010000021.1:0-4473 GCA_964438525.1 uncultured Demequinaceae bacterium
GCCTCGACGACGGCCTGGACCCGGTCCCGGACCCCCAGCTTGGTGAGGATGTGGCTGACGTGGCTCTTCTCCTAGTATGCCCATTCACTGCACAGAATCAGTTCTCCCGACTGTCCGGTCTCAATCGCGAGCTCGGATACCGCAGCCCGAACCTCGTCCAGACTCGCGTCTTCGGGTAAGGTATATCCGTTCTCGACGAGACAGGCTAGAGTCGCCGGAAGATCCTCGCGGAAACGCTCATCTCGAGCGTCTTGAGCCGAGGGTTGGTTTTGATAGGCCATAAAGGCGAACCCGCTGTATTTCAATTCGCACTCGGCGGCGATTGCCGTTGATGACGTGCCTCCCAGAATTTCGGACTCCCCAATTCCGTACATGGGAATGGCAAATCCCGGCCATCGCTCCCACGGGTAGATGGGTTGGTAGGGGATACCCGCATCGTCGAGACAGTTGAAGGTGTCGTGAATGAGCGAAGCGAGTTCCTCATAACCCATTTCCCCTTCGTTTGACGCTTTCGCGAGTGCATCGAGTTGGGAGGGGGAGGCATCAGCATCCTTCGCTTCGTCGTACGCCAGGGCGAAGACGTCATTTCCGGTTGGTCGAGGCGCCGAATCGGGGCCGCATCCCGCAAGGAACACGGCCACCGATACGACGAGAAGAAAGAACCAGGCATGCTGTTTGGCAGTGGGTGGCATCATCACCAGGGTAGCCAGTAGTAAGAGGTCATGACGGATGTCAGAAAATGATAGGAACCGACCAATTGAGGAATGGGCTGGGGGGTGATGACACCGTATCGATTTCCGGTGATCACAGCGCTTGTGTAGTACTGGCCGCCTGCGGTGTAGCGAACCTTGAGTTGCGCGGTGCCGCATACCCATTCGGATGAGGTTCCAGCTGTGTCGTCTTCCCAGTCATTCCAGAAGTAGGCCTGGCAGTCGTAGTAACTCCAGGGTGTGCTGTTGTACGCGCTAGAGCTGTCAGCGGCAACGAGGAGCCCCCCTGTGGCAAGCGCCGTGGCGGCAACCCCCAACAGTATCTTTGTTCGCATTCTGATTTCCTCCCAATTCTGTCGTCCCACGAGCGAGGCAGACGGAACGTCCCCTCAGACGGAAGTCTTGTCGAGAGAGAGAGAGTACAAGCCCCCATTTATAGGGGCAGGACGGGTTGAACGGCGAACCGGCCCACAGACCGGAAAGAAGGGTCCTATCCCCGGGGGGCGACGATGCCCGAGTCGTACGCCTCGACGACGGCCTGGACCCGGTCCCGGACCCCCAGCTTGGTGAGGATGTGGCTGACGTGGGTCTTGACCGTCGTCGACGAGAGGAACAGCTCCTTGGCGATCTCGCGGTTGGACAGACCCCGCGCCATCAGTTGGAGCACCTCGACCTCCCGTTCGCTCAGGTCCCCGATCGCCTCCTCGCTCGGCACGTGCTCCTCGTCGGTCGAGGCGGCGGCACGCTCGCTGCGGGCGAACTGCTCGATGACCCGACGGGTCACCTCGGGCGCGAGGAGAGCCTCGCCCCCGGCGATGATCCGGACCGAATCGACCAGGGTGTCACCGTCGGCGCTCTTGAGGAGGAATCCGGAGGCTCCGGCCTTCAACGCCCCATACACGTACTCGTCGAGGTCGAAGGTCGTGAGGATGACGACCTTCGTGTCGGGATCGGCCGCCAGGACCTCCTCCGTGGCGGCGAGGCCGTCCATGCCCGGCATGCGGATGTCCATGAGGACGATGTCCGGGCGATGCTCCGTCACCGCGGCCGCGGCCCTTTCCCCCTCCTCGACCTCGCAGCACACCTCGATATCGGGTTCGGAGTCGAGGATCATCCGGAGCCCGGCGCGGACCATGGCCTGGTCGTCGACGAGGAGAACCTTGATCATGCGTCGGCCCCTTTCTCTGAGGCGGCTTTGGGGTCAGAGGCGGATTTGGGCGTGGAGGCGGCTTCGCGGTCGGCGGCCACGACGCCGGGTCGGCGGGACGGGGGCAGGATCGTGTCGTCGTGGGAGGGCAGAACCGCGCGAAGGCGGAACCCTCCACCCGAACGAGGGCCGTATTCGATCGATCCGCCGAGGGCGAGCACCCTTTCCCGGATTCCGGTGAGCCCATGCCCCCCGCCCTTGGCCAAGGCGTCGGCGACGATCCCCCTTCCGTCGTCCTCGACCGTCACGGTGACCGCTTCGGGATCGCGGAGGACGGTGGCGGTCGCCCGCGCCCCCGGCCCCGCGTGTTTGAGGGCGTTGGTGAGCGACTCCTGGATGATCCGGTAGGCGCTCAACTCGACACCCGCGGGGACGTGCGCCTTGCCGACGATCTTCAGGTCGACGGGGAGGCCGGCGTCTTCGACCTGCGTGGCGAGGGTCGAAAGCGAGGCCAGAGCCGGCACGGGGTCGAGGTGGTAAACGGAGGCGGGGGCGAAGGAGGCTCCGACGGCCGCCTCCTCCGTGCCGGTCTCGGAGGAGTCCCGGAGCACCCCGATCATCCGGTTCATCTCCACGAGGCCCTTGCGGCCGGAGTCGCCGATGGTCTCCAGGGCTTCCTTGACGGCGGGATTGGCGCTTCCCAGGGCCCGGCGGGCGCCCTCCGCCTGGAGGGTCATGACGGTGATCTCGTGGGAGACGAAGTCGTGGAGCTCTCGGGCGATACGGGCCCTTTCCGTGCGGATGGCCGCCTGTGTCGCGGCGCGTTGGGCCTCTCGGGCGCCGAGGTGGGCCACCTCGAGTTCCGTGACCCGCTCGCGGGCGAGCGCGTCCGCCCGACCCAGGGCGAAGGGGATCACGACGATCAGGAGAACGGCGGCGAGGTGGATGGGGCGCACCGTCGAGTCTGGGACGAGCATGCCCGCCACGGTCCACCCGCCGGAGGCCACCGCGACGCCTCCGCCCCAGGTGTAGGCCTGGCGCGCGGGAAGGGAGGAGGCGAGGGCGTGGATCGCGACGACGAGCCCCAGCGTCGCGATGGTGTCCTCGTATGCCAATCCGCGGTCGACGATCCACGCCGCGCAGATGGTGACGACGACCGTTCGTGGGGCGGACTGACGCCAGATCAGGGGAAGCGTCTGGGCGAGGACGAGGAACACGCCGAGGGCATCACGTTCGCGGTCTCCCGAGTCCTCGAGCAGGGCCTGCGGACTGAGGAAGAGCAAGGCGAAGCCGCACAGGCCGACGGCGATGATCAGGTCGAGCCACCGAAGGCCCAAGGGCGGGTTGCTCCACCAGGGCTTCCTCATAAGACGATGCTAGGGCGAGAAGGCGCAAGAACGGATCGGCCGATCGGAGGATTGGCCCAGGGTGACGTTCTATTCGGGGGTCGCGTCGAGGCCTACCCGTCCTTGTGCGATTGCCACCTGAAGAACCGGAAGGCGAGCGCGAGACCCCCGACGAGCCACACCCCCATGACGATCGCCCCGGTGCCGAGAGCCCAGGTCTCGCCGGGCTCCTGCGCCACCATGAAGTCGGGGAGGAACACCGAGCGCATCGCCTGGGCCATCCACCGGAGCGGGAAGACGCCGGAGAAGGTCTGGACCCAGTCGGGGACCTGGTTGAACGGGAAGTAGATCCCGGAGAGGAATTGCAGGATGAGGACGACGGGAACGGTGACCGCGCTGGCGCTCTTGCCCGTCCGCGGAACCGCAGAGAAGGCGATGCCGAGGGCCGTACAGGTCGCCGCCCCGAGGAGGAAGACCCATCCGAAGGTGAACCAGCTGTCGAGGTCGGTGGGGAGCGGGATGCCGAGGGCGAGCCTCGCGACGAGGAGAAGCAGACCGAGTTGGAGGACGGAGACGGCGTACACCTGGATGACCTTGGCTGAGAAGTACACGGAAGACGGCAACGGGGTGCCCCTCAGCCGCTTGAGGACTCCCTGATCGCGCTCGACGGGGATGGAGATCGCGAGATTCTGGAAGCCCGTGTAGATGATGCCGGTCGCGACCATCCCCGGGAGGAAGTACTGCTTGAAGTTCACGACGACGGGAGCATCCATCCCCTCGGTCACATCGATGCCTCCCATGAGGGCCGCGAAGATCAGGAGGAACATCGTGGGGAAGAGGAAGACGAAGATGAGGGAGTCCTTCTCACGGAAGAAGATCCGGAGTTCCGCCTTCGTGCGCTCGCCCAGGAGCGTCCAAAACCCGGGTCGGGCCACCTCTGTGATCATGACTCCCCCTCCCCGTTGCTGTCGTCGACCAACTGGAGGTAGCGGTCCTCCAGGGTCGGGCGCCGCACCTCGAGGTCGGGGACCTCCCCGTCGCCGTTGGCGTGCTTGGCGGCGAGTTCCCTGATGAGGGCGGTCGGGGTCGTCGTGGCCTTCTCGCGCTTCTTGCCCCCTTGACGCCATTCGACGATCGCACCCTCGACCTCGGTCCGGAGCCCCACGGGGGTGTCGAGGGCGACGAGGCGCCCGTGGGTGATGACGCCCACGCGGTCGGCGAGGTACTCGGCCTCCTCGAGGTAGTGCGTCGTCAGCAGGATCGTGGTCCC
>CAYTLH010000022.1:0-5146 GCA_964438525.1 uncultured Demequinaceae bacterium
GGCGGGATCGGGGAGGACGGACGGCCCCTCGTCACCAAGACGTCGTTCCGCTTCCTCCAGACGCTGTACAACCTCGGGCCGGCGCCCGAGCCGAACCTCACCGTCCTGTGGAGCGACCGCCTGCCCCAGGGCTTCAAGGACTTCTGCGCCCAAACCTCGATCGACACGTCGGCCATCCAGTACGAATCCGACGGGCTCATCTGCCCGGCCTGGGGTGATGACTCCGCGATCGCCTGCTGCGTGTCCGCCATGCGGGTGGGCAAGCAGATGCAGTTCTTGGGGGCGCGAGTGAACCTGGCCAAGGCCCTCCTGTACGCCATCAACGGCGGCCGGGACGAGATCAGCGGCCAGCAGGTGGCGCCGGCCGCCCGCCCGGTCCGCGGCGACGTGCTCGACTACGACGACGTGCTCGCCCGCTACGATGTCGTGCTCGACTGGCTCGCCGAGACCTACGTCGACGCCCTCAACTGCATCCACTACATGCACGACAAGTACGCGTATGAGCGGATCCAGATGGCGCTCCACGACCGGGACGTGCTGCGCACCATGGCGTGCGGGATCGCCGGGCTCAGCGTGGCCGCCGACTCGCTCTCCGCCATGAAGCACGCCCGGGTGACGCCGGTGCGCGACGAGACCGGGCTGGTCGTCGACTACCTCATCGAGGGCGAGTACCCGGCCTACGGGAACGACGACGACCGGGCCGACGCGATCGCGGCCGACCTCGTCGCCCGCTTCATGGGCAAGATCCGTCGGCAGCAGACGTACCGGGGCTCGTTCCACACCCAGTCGGTCCTGACCATCACGTCGAACGTCGTCTACGGCAAGCACACGGGCAACACCCCCGACGGCCGGAGGCTCGGCGAGCCGTTCGCCCCGGGCGCCAACCCGATGAACGGCCGGGACAATCACGGCATGCTCGCGAGCGCCCTGTCCGTCGCCAAGCTCCCCTACGACGAGGCGCAGGACGGGATCTCGCTGACCGCCACCGTCGTGCCGTCGAGCCTCGGCCGGGACCGGTCGGAGCAGGTCGCCAACCTCGTCGGCATCCTCGACGCCTACGCCAAGGAGGGCGGCTTCCACGTGAACGTCAACGTCCTCAACCGAGAGACGCTCGAGGACGCCATGGCCCACCCGGAGGAGTACCCCCAACTGACCATCCGGGTGTCCGGATACGCCGTCAACTTCGTCAAGCTCACGCGGGAGCAGCAGTTGGACGTGCTGTCGCGAACCTTCCACGCCGGGTTGTGACGCGCTTTTCCCGCGTCGTGGTGGACGATGGTGGCGTGAGCCATTCGCGCGCGCCCGGATCGCCGGAGATGGACGCCGCCGACAAGGAACTCGAGTCCGGGCTCGGGATCGGCGGCGGCGAGGAGGGCTCCGTCCATTCGTGGGATTTGTCCACGAGCGTCGACGGCCCGGGCTCCCGCATGACCCTCTTCCTGGCGGGCTGCCCCCTGCGATGCCAGTATTGCCAGAATCCCGACACCTGGAAGATGAAGGACGGCAAGCGCCACACCGTCGACGAAGTGATGGAGCGGGTCGAGCGGTATCGGCAGGTCATGGAGACGACGGGGGGCGGGTTGACGATCTCCGGAGGCGAGCCGCTGCTTCAGGCCGGGTTCGTGGCGGCGATCATGCGTCGGGCCAAGGAGTTGGGTGTCCACACCGCGCTCGACACTTCCGGGCTTCTGGGGAACCGGCTCTCCGATGATGAGCTCAAGGACATCGACCTGGTCCTGCTGGACATCAAGTCCGGGTTGCCCGAGACGTACCTTCGCGTCACCGGACGGGAACTCCAGCCGACCCTCGACTTCGCCCGGAGGCTGTCGGGGCTGAAGCGGACGATGTGGGTGAGGTTCGTGCTCGTGCCCGGCCTGACCGACGCCGAGGACAACGTCGACGCGATCGCGGACTTCCTGGCGGGATTGACGGGGGTCGAGCGGGTCGAGGTGCTGCCGTTCCATCAGATGGGACGGGCCAAATGGGAGGCCGCGGGGGAGGCGTACCTCCTGGGCGACGTCACACCACCGGACGAGGAGGCCGTCGGGCGGGTGCGGGAGCGGTTCCGGGCGCGTGGTCTCACCGTGCGATAACCCGCCGTCGCCCGGCGCGCCGCCTGTTGTGTCCCGTTTATCGCTGTTTTCTGTGATGACAGTGTTTACCTGGCGGATTTAACGGAAATATCGCTCATTCGGCCCCGCCAGCCGGTCGTGTGAGGAAACGATCCTGTTACGGCATTGTGAATCATTTCACATATCCCGGGAGTTGAATCTATACTGAGCCGCGAACGTCGGCGTATCGCGACGGGTTCGTAGCGCCGAAAAAACTGAGGAGAATCCCGCCGTGAAACCGGTTTCTCGCGCATTCTCGTACAGGCAGTCTTACCTGGCGCGGGGCTTGGCGATCACCCTCACGGTCACGCTTCTTCTCGCCGCGACCCTGGCGTTTCCGGTCTCCCGTGCGAGCGCCGCTGACGCCCCGACGGTCGCCGACGACGTCTATATCCAGACGACGGGTCCCAATGGCCCCGTCACTCGCGGTGACTGGTATTCCGCCCCGGTCCCCAGTGGGGGCGGAACCGACCACATGATCTCGTTCGAGATCCCACGTGATTGGCCCGCGGGAACCCCGATCACGGTGTCGATCTTCGACCCCGAGATGTATGGGACGGGATCTGGGGCCACGCTGTCGGCCGGCGACGAGTTATACGGAACCGGCTACGACGATACGACCTTCTGGCTGCAGGAGGCCGGGGGGGCGACGCTCGCGTCGAACACTTACACCGGCGGCGATCCGACCACGCACGGCGTATGGGACCAGCTCGTCACGTTCGTCCCGACACAGGACGTGACGTACGAGTTTCACGCCACCGTCTCGAACGACGACGATAATGGCTGGCGCATGCGGGCCGTGTACGACCCCGACTGCGCGGTCGGGACCGGCACCTGCACGGCCGCACAACTCGACGATGGAGACGAGACCGACGACCCGGACGGGATAGCCGGGACAGGGGACGAGCTCGAGGTCAACCCGGTGCGAGCGGGCTATCAGCACGACGTCCCCAACCCCGGGGCGTGCAACACCTTCTACTACTTCGTGAACGAGGGCGTCTCCCAGGTCGACATGCGCAACTACGACATGGACGGGAACCTCTCGGTCACCCACACCCGGGCCGACGGCAGCTCGGTCGCCGGGACCGTATCGACGAACGGGGCGTGGGCGTACGACACCGTCAGCGTCGGACCGGGTCAGGCGGGATGGTGGCACTCTACTTTCTGCTTCTATGAGAACAACTTGTACGTGTTCGAGTCGACGCAGGACTTCACCTTATATATGGACTCCCTGCCGAGCGCCCCCGAACTCGAGATCACCAAAGACGACGGCCTCACCACGGTCGAGTGGGGCGACACCCTCACGTACACCATCACCGTGGACAACGTCTCCGACGTCAACCCGAACCCCGGAAAGGCGTACGATGTCGTCGTCACCGACGCCGTCCCGGCGGGCCTCACCTACTCCTCGTGTTCGATGGGCGGGGCGGCTGGCTCGTGTTCCGAGTCCGGCGGCGTGGTGACGTGGACGCTGGCGGATGGGCTCTCCGCCGGGGAGAGCGTCGACCTCGAACTCACGGCCACAGTGGACTGGTGGCACTTCGGCACCATCGTGAACACCGCGACGGCCGACTACGTCGACGCCTACGACAACAACTACCCCGACGTCACGGCGTCCGACGACGTCAACACCGTCGAACCCCCGACCTTCGTCGTGACGAAATCGTCCGACACCGGGGGAGCGCTCGTCGACGCCGGCGACACCATCGAATACACGATCCTCGTCCAGAACCCCACAACCTCGGGGCACACCAACGTCGTCGTCACCGATGCGTTACCCACGGGGACAACCTACGTCCCGGGCTCGACCGTGGTGGAGATTCCCGACACGGCAGTGTCCGTGACAGCGACCGACGACTTCTCGTCCGGCAACTACACCGGGGGTTCAGGGTGGTCAACGAACTGGACCGAGATCGGCGACGATGGCAACTACTGGTCGGGGGACGTTCAGTACAACCCGACAGACGACGCGGTGCGAATCCATTCCAACGTCAGAGGCCTGGAGAGAACGGTCGATGTGACGGGAGCGGCGACGGCATCGATGGAGTTCGAAGTTACGGGGCTGGGCGCCATGGAGCCCGAGGATGAATTCGAGTGGGGTGTGCGAGTTGATGGGGGTGCCATCCAGCCGCTGGGCACGTTGAACGATACCCCGACGCCGAATCCTAGAACCATCACCGAGGACCTCACCGGCTATCTCCCAGCGAACGAGATCACGGTTGTGTTCCGGACTACCGAGCAGGTGTGGGGGGGCGATGAATATTACGAGGTCGACGACGTCACGGTCACGGGGACGAGTCCGAGTGGAACGGTTGTTGTGCACAATGGTGCGGGCGGGACGCTCGATAGCGGGGTTCCTCCGACGCTTGTGACGGCGGCGGACGGGATCGACCTCGACGCAGGCGAGGAGATGACCATCACCTACTCCGTGGTGGTGACGGATCCGATCGCGTCGGCCACGCAGCAGTACGTTGCCAATACCGCCACCGTGACCTCGGATCAGGAGTTGGCGGGCAAGGAGGGCTCGATCACCGACGAGTTGGACCGGGTGCCCGTGCTGCAGGTCGACAAGTCGGGGCCGGGGGCCGCGCTCGTCGGGGATACGGTTACCTACTCGTTCTCCGTGTCACACGATGGGACGAGCGACGGATCTCCGGTGTCGGGGGTGACCGTCGTTGACGACATCGCGGGTGCGGCGGCCTACGTCAGCGGGGACGACGGCGACGGGCTTCTGGAGTCCGGCGAAACATGGGTTTACTCGGTCGACTACACAATCGGTGGCGGTGACGCGGATCCGCTGGTGAATGTCGTGTCTGTCGACGGGACCGATCTCAACGGTGAGGCGATCCCGACCGCGACGGATACGCACTCCATTGATACCGAGGCGCCTAGTCCGAGTATCGCGCTGACGAAGACGACCGGTGACACCCTGACCGTTGGTGGCACGATTACTTACACCCTGGAGGCTGAGAACACTGGAAATGTCACGTTGACGGATGTCCAAATCAGTGAGGGTCTTGCTGGTGCTTCGGTGG